>NZ_JAAKYA010000005.1 GCF_011044775.1 Limisphaera ngatamarikiensis
AGGGGTTGCCGGTCCTCCCTGTACAGAACCATTTCGTCGGAACCCCACAAACCGCCGAAAGGCATTGGTGACGCAAATTTGGGCAAAAAAAACTTGGCAAGCTTTAAAGCTGTCGGAACCCCACAAACCGCCGAAAGGCATTGGTGACTGACCGGTCTTTTGCTAAAAGATTGTTGCTACATCAAAGTCGGAACCCCACAAACCGCCGAAAGGCATTGGTGACAAGTATCGTTCGGCAAGCATTTCATGTCGCCCTAGTTGTCGGAACCCCACAAACCGCCGAAAGGCATTGGTGACAACACAATCTTCATCCCAGTTGACGGCAAAGAATTTTTGTCGGAACCCCACAAACCGCCGAAAGGCATTGGTGACCGAATTGCGTGGACTCCTACGTCCTCTGGAATTCCCTCCGTCGGAACCCCACAAACCGCCGAAAGGCATTGGTGACCCCATCCCTTCTTTTCGACGCGCACCCGGACGTCGTGTCGGAACCCCACAAACCGCCGAAAGGCATTGGTGACTTGGGGCCACCAGGTGCTTTCTGTCTTCGAGTATATCGTGTCGGAACCCCACAAACCGCCGAAAGGCATTGGTGACATGTCATGGGGACCAGATGTCCCCACTCGGCCTCGAGTCGGAACCCCACAAACCGCCGAAAGGCATTGGTGACACCCGGACGGTGTGGGGTGTGAGGTTTACCAGCTTCATGGTCGGAACCCCACAAACCGCCGAAAGGCATTGGTGACCGCACATCAGGTCCTTTTGTACTTTCATGGCTTCAGTCCGCGTCGGAACCCCACAAACCGCCGAAAGGCATTGGTGACTGCCGTCTTCGTTGTAGCAGTGAATTCTATGGGTTAATTGTCGGAACCCCACAAACCGCCGAAAGGCATTGGTGACACGTTCGGCGGCGGAGGCGGATGCGATCTGCTCGAGGATGTCGGAACCCCACAAACCGCCGAAAGGCATTGGTGACAACAAACAAGACAGCAGTGCCTCCGTTACCGTTGGAACGTCGGAACCCCACAAACCGCCGAAAGGCATTGGTGACTGGCGTACCGCCACCCGGCAATTTCGACTTTGTGTAGTTCGTCGGAACCCCACAAACCGCCGAAAGGCATTGGTGACTGCACCGGTCGGCAGATTTTCCAACCGTGGGCCCAGTCGGAACCCCACAAACCGCCGAAAGGCATTGGTGACCAACTCCAGGCTTCAGACCCTTGCACGAGAATTGGCAGATGTCGGAACCCCACAAACCGCCGAAAGGCATTGGTGACAACGCGGCATTCCTAGCCGCGTTCCAAGCGGCCTCCACCCGTCGGAACCCCACAAACCGCCGAAAGGCATTGGTGACGCCAAGCCGCGGCTCGGATTGCCGCGGTCCAGGCGGGTCGGAACCCCACAAACCGCCGAAAGGCATTGGTGACCTTTCGCGGGCGAGCCGGTCCTCGAGCCAGAGGAGGGCCCGTCGGAACCCCACAAACCGCCGAAAGGCATTGGTGACGCCGGAGCCGGAGTCGAAAAACACGGAGTCGCTGACCGTCGGAACCCCACAAACCGCCGAAAGGCATTGGTGACGCCCACCAAGCGCGGGGTGGCGCCGGTGTAGCGCCAAGCGTCGGAACCCCACAAACCGCCGAAAGGCATTGGTGACAGCGGCCTCCACCCGGAGGCTATGCCTCACGGGGGCGGGTCGGAACCCCACAAACCGCCGAAAGGCATTGGTGACGTCATCTTTTCTGGCGTCTATATCGGCGCCCACCAAGCGGTCGGAACCCCACAAACCGCCGAAAGGCATTGGTGACGGGTGAGCCGGTCGAGGTAGCGGCCCATGTACTCCCGGGCCGTCGGAACCCCACAAACCGCCGAAAGGCATTGGTGACGCAAGTGTGGCAGCTGCCTGTTTTGCAACTGGATCCTGCGTCGGAACCCCACAAACCGCCGAAAGGCATTGGTGACCTCATAGCGAGACGCGAATTCCCTTGCCCGACCACGTGTCGGAACCCCACAAACCGCCGAAAGGCATTGGTGACGTACCCAAGCACGAAAGCGAACTCAAACTGAACAGCCTTCATGTCGGAACCCCACAAACCGCCGAAAGGCATTGGTGACTGCAGCCCAGGGACTGATGCAACCCAGCCCCGCCGGTCGGAACCCCACAAACCGCCGAAAGGCATTGGTGACCACACCGTGATCTTCAGGACGCCGTTCACACTTGCCCGTCGGAACCCCACAAACCGCCGAAAGGCATTGGTGACTACACGCACGCAGGCCACGATCCACGCAACGGCAAAGTCGGAACCCCACAAACCGCCGAAAGGCATTGGTGACGCTCAAGTACGACAACGTGTCACGCCCGAACTGCTGCGTCGGAACCCCACAAACCGCCGAAAGGCATTGGTGACCCATGTTGCGCACCAGACAGTACTCCCCACACAACCGGTCGGAACCCCACAAACCGCCGAAAGGCATTGGTGACATCGCCATGCCATGAGCCTAAACCAACGCGTCATGGCGTTGTCGGAACCCCACAAACCGCCGAAAGGCATTGGTGACCTGCTCTTGCGTCATATTGATCATCGAGTTGGCCCAGTGTCGGAACCCCACAAACCGCCGAAAGGCATTGGTGACGGGCACTTGACGGGCTCGAGCTGATGACGACCGAAACCGAAGTCGGAACCCCACAAACCGCCGAAAGGCATTGGTGACGACTTTCTGGGGAATCTCCTTGTATTCCCCCGCGTAGGTCGGAACCCCACAAACCGCCGAAAGGCATTGGTGACACCCGCGCGCGCGGAACCAGTCAACATAGCGGATGTGTCGGAACCCCACAAACCGCCGAAAGGCATTGGTGACGCAAATTGCCTAGGCTCACCAAGGCCATGGCCAAGGGTCGGAACCCCACAAACCGCCGAAAGGCATTGGTGACCTGACCACGTGGAGAGAGCCCCTTGTCTGGCCAGACCCAGTCGGAACCCCACAAACCGCCGAAAGGCATTGGTGACGACCGGCCTGGGTGAGCCGGTCCGCCATCGCCTGTTCGGTCGGAACCCCACAAACCGCCGAAAGGCATTGGTGACTGACCCACCTGGTCTCTGTTACATAGTCGCCACCGGAGAGGGTCGGAACCCCACAAACCGCCGAAAGGCATTGGTGACTTTCTCGGCCCAGAGGCCGTTGCCCTGGGCCTCAGCCCGTCGGAACCCCACAAACCGCCGAAAGGCATTGGTGACGGACTGGGTTGAAAGACGGAATGTCCCAACCGTCTGTCGTCGGAACCCCACAAACCGCCGAAAGGCATTGGTGACCACCGCGGATCTCCATCTTCTCCACCTTAATCAGAGCAACCGTCGGAACCCCACAAACCGCCGAAAGGCATTGGTGACTCCAGGCCGTACTCGTAAACCGTGCCATCCCGGAACCTCGTCGGAACCCCACAAACCGCCGAAAGGCATTGGTGACATGTTGAAGACTATCCACCAGGGGATAACGGGCCTGGTGTCGGAACCCCACAAACCGCCGAAAGGCATTGGTGACAAGTACTGGCGGCCGTGATCTACACCACCCCGCACCCGTCGGAACCCCACAAACCGCCGAAAGGCATTGGTGACGCGGGGGGACTGGACTCCAGCCACGTAATCGGGCGTGGCCTGTCGGAACCCCACAAACCGCCGAAAGGCATTGGTGACCGGCCCCATGGCCACCAGATTCTCTACACCCCGCAACACGTCGGAACCCCACAAACCGCCGAAAGGCATTGGTGACCCCGAGTCAGTGCATCCCCGGTAATCGCAGCGGGGCTTGGGGTCGGAACCCCACAAACCGCCGAAAGGCATTGGTGACTCCAATGCTTATGGTTGAGGGTTACAACGCGACAACAGTCGGAACCCCACAAACCGCCGAAAGGCATTGGTGACTTGTCATAGCACCTTAAGTAATAGCAGTCTGAATGCCAGTCGGAACCCCACAAACCGCCGAAAGGCATTGGTGACAACCTTGTAACGTGCTAGGATATTACCTTGGCCAATGCCGGTCGGAACCCCACAAACCGCCGAAAGGCATTGGTGACCAAGCCGACACAACCAAAGACAATGGCCAAGACAAGCCAGGTCGGAACCCCACAAACCGCCGAAAGGCATTGGTGACTCATAACGAGACGCGAACTTCCTTGCCCGACC
>NZ_JAAKYA010000006.1:0-178320 GCF_011044775.1 Limisphaera ngatamarikiensis
TCGTTTAGAGACTCCTCCGATTCGAAAACATCGTTTTGCACCCCGCCCCAACGGCTGGCTAAGGATTCAGGGGGTCCCGCGGAACGCGCACACGGCTCGAGGGTTCGATGCCGGCGACCCGACGCCATCAGTGGAAAGAGAGAGCGGGCGGCCGGGCCAACCGCCGTGTTGACTCCCCATGAGACCCGGTTTCACAGTGCGGCCCCGGGTGGCGTCCCTTGGAAGATCCGCTCCTTCGGAAGGACGGCGTGCGACCTGTTCAGCTGGTTCGCGGACCCTCACCGGGTCCGGGCGTTCCCCGTGCATGGGCGGTCGGCGGCTCCCGCGTGACCGCCACCCCTTGCTTCCGCGCATCCGAAGGCAAGCACAGGACCGCAGACTTCCTTGATCACACGGGGATACCGGGCGCGCATGGACCGTCTGCACGGGGCCGCGCAATTGCGGAGCCCCCGGCGCGACCTGCGAGACGGGGAGCGCCGCCTCCTGCTGGTCCATCTCGCGTCCGGACGCCGACCACATTTCCACTCACCACGCCCCCGCGATCTCATCGGCCCGCAATGCGCTCTGGTTGTCTGCCGGGCAACTTCCACGTCTGGTCAAGGTGCCTCGGCGGCTGCACTCTGCTTTTTTGAAGCCCTGTGGCGGTCGCGGACTCCCGCCCCGCCGGCACCAACTCCCTTCGCAGCAGCCGATGCAACGGTTTCTGCACCCAAACCCTAAGAACGCCGTGGAAGGGGTTGCGGAGGTGACGACCGGAGGCCTCCGCCGACCAGGCCGGGCCCACCCCGAACAACGGCCAACGGCCACCAACCGAGATGCGCCCCGGATGCAACCGGTCGGTCTGGCGGGCTTGACGGAGGGGGTTGCCATTCTAGATTGTTTCGCTCTGCCGGTCGCGGAGCCTCGGAGCCCGAAACGCGGGCCGGCAACAGCAACCAGGAAAGGATTGGAACTGTGAACATTTCGGTAGAACCGTTGGCCCCCTGCCGCAAGCTGGTGCGGGTGGAAGTCGAGGCTGCAAAGGTGGACGAGGCCTTTGCCGAAACGCTCAAGGAGTACCGGGCGGAGGCGATCCTGCCGGGTTTCCGCCGCGGCAAGGCACCCTTGGAACTGGTCGAGCGCAAGTTCCAGAAGGAAATCGAGGAAGCCGTCCGGCGCCGACTCCTGCAGGAGTGCCTGAAGGAGATTGAAACCAACAAGGGTCTGCGCCCGTTGCGAACGGAAAACCTGGAAGTGGTGCAGTTCGGTCGCGGCCAGGCATTGAACGCCGTCCTGACCCTCGAAACCGAGCCCGAATTCGACCTGCCGGAGTACAAGGGCCTGCCCGCCAAACGCGAGATCCGTTCGGTGACCGAGGAGGACGTGGAACGTGCCCTGGAGGTGCTGCGCCGCCAACGCGTGCGCTATCAGACCGTTGACCGCCCGGCGGCCACCGGCGACATCGCCGTGATCAACTACACCGCCACCGTGGAAGGCCGGCCCCTGCGCGAGGTGGCCCCTGATGCGCCGAGCCTCGCCGAGGCCAGGGCCTTTTGGGTCAACGTGGAACGAAACGCCTTCCTGCCCGGCTTCGGAGAACAGTTGACCGGTGCCCGGGCCGGCGAATCGCGGACCATCCACCTCATGTTCCCGCCCGATTTTCCCAGCCCGGCCCTGGCAGGTCGACCGGCCGCATTTCAGGTGGAGGTCGTCGAGATCAAGGAAGTGGTCCTTCCACCGCTGGACGACCAGTTCGCCAGGGACCTGGGAGCCGAAAACCTGGAGGCCCTCCGCGCAGGCGTCCGGCGCGACCTTGAAAATGAGCTGAAATACAAACTCCGACAGCAGGTCCGATCCCAACTGATTCGCGGGTTGCTGGAGCGGGTCCATTTCGACCTGCCGGAATCTCTCGTGGAGAACGAGACACGCCGGGTCGTCTACCAGATTGTCCGCGAAAACACGGCCCGGGGCGTCAGCCGCGACCTGATTGAACGTGAAAAGGAGACCATCTACCAGAACGCACTGGCCACCGCCCGGGACCGGGTCAAATGGGACTTCCTGGTGAACCGGATCGCCGAAAAGGAAAACATCAAGGTCACCGAAGAAGATTTCCATCGCTGGGTCGCCTATCACGCCGCCCTGGCCAACAAAACGCCCCAGCAGGTGTTGTCCGAAATCGTCCAAAACCAGACGGCCCAGGCCGTCCACGACGAAATCCTCCACGGGAAGGTTCTCGAGTTTCTCGAACAACACGCCCACATCGAGGACGTTCCGCCGGACCAAATGCCCGTGGGGTTGGCCATCCGAAGCTGACCGGGCAACGAACCGTCCACCGCGGCCGGGTGCGCCGCGGGTCACTTTTTCCGCGACAGCAACGGCGGCTTTTCTATCATGAACCGCCGTTGCTATGCGTACGCGCGATCAAATCCTGCAGGCGCTGACGGACCCGGGCGTCATCGCCGTGGTGCGGGCACGGTCCCGGGAACAGGTTCTGCCCCTGACCGAAGCCCTGCTGGCAGGCGGGGTGCGGGCGGTGGAAATCACACTCACCACGCCCGAGGCCTGTGCGGCCATTGAAGAGGCCCGGCGACGATTCGAAAACGACGCCCTGATCGGCGCCGGCACCGTGCTGAACGCGGACCAGTGCCGCGCCGTCCTGGCCAGCGGCGCGGAGTTTGTGGTTACCCCGCTGGCCCGCCCGGATTTCGTCCCCATCATTTTCACAGGCGGGGCCGTCAGCGTCATCGGAGCCTTCACCCCCACCGAAGCCCAATGGGCTCACGAGGCCGGGGCCGACTTCATCAAACTCTTTCCGGCCGAGCTGTTGGGCCCGGGGTTCGTGCGTTCCGTGCGGGCTCCGATGCCCCACCTGCGGTTCATCCCCACGGGCGGAGTCACCTTGGAAAACCTGGCCGAATGGTTTCAGGCCGGTTGCCCGGCCGTGGGCGTGGGCTCGGCCCTGGTCTCCAGGGAGATCCTGGCGGCCAACGACTGGGCCGAACTGAAACGCCGCGCAACGGCCTATGCCGAGGCCGCCCGCGCAGCCCGTGCCGGGACAAAAGCCGCTTGAACCCTCTGCTCCGACCCCTGCCATGGAGGGCGGCAACCTGCGAGTCCGGCGTGCCACGGTGGATGACCTTCCGCAGTTGCGCACTCTTTGGCAGGCCCAGCTACCCGACGTGGCCGGACTGGAACGACGCGTCACGGAGTTCCAGGTGGTCGAGTCGCCCGAGGGACAAATCCTGGCCGCCGTTGCCCTCGCAATGGAGCAGGGACACGGACTCGTCCACAGCGAGGTCTTCGCCGACTTCGCCGGGGCCGACCATTACCGCGCCCTCTTGTGGGAGCGGCTCGAACAGGTCGCCCGCAACCACGGGCTCTACCGCGTCTGGACCCGCGAAGAGGCTCCGTTCTGGGCCCGCTGCGGCATGCATCGGGCCGAGGAAACCGTGCTCGCCCAGTTGCCCGAACCCTGGCGCGCGCTCAAGGGCCGCTGGCTGACCCTCCAATTGCGCGAACCCCCGCCCGAAGGCCTGTCCATCGAAAAAGAATTCGAACTGTTTATGCAGGCCGAGCGGATGCGCACCCAAGCCCTGCTCGAGCGGGCCCGGTGGATCAAAAAAGTGGCGACCTTGATCGCCCTCATCCTTGCGATCTTGGTCCTGGGGGCGGCTTGGTACCTCCTGCAACGCCGCCCCGGCGGCGTCGGCGTCCCTTGAAGTTCGCCCGGTCCCTCCTGTTCTCCGCCGAGGAAGCGGCCCGCCCGCGGCCGGCGGTTGACACCGCCCTGCCACCGGTGGTCAAAGCCGCGCCAAAAACCGCAGCGCGTCCTCTTTCATCGTCACGTTGTTGAAAAAGACATGGGCCGGGCCCGGACCCACCCGCCTCTTCAGCTCATCCAGTTCCTCGTCAGTAAACCGATGGGAGTAGCCGGTGCCCCCATGCAGCCGATAGTAGGGCACCGCCCCCGCCAGGCACGGTTGCCGGAACGGATCCACTGCATGGGTCAGGTGCAGTTCCTCGCACAGGGAACGCACCAGGTCGGGCGGCCAGGACCCGCGCGGTTCCCACACGCAGTCCAGCCCGGAACGATCCAGGTTCTCAAAAAACCGCCGCAAACGCCGGACGTTCTCCGGCGTGGGTGTGAACCGGGCCGGACATTGGAAGAGCACCCGCCGCGCCTGTAGGGCCCGCGCCACCTCCAGGGTCCGTTGCCACGCAAAGCGCACCACCGCGGTGTCCTGAAAATGACCGCACTCGATCAGATCCGCCTCCGAAAGCTCCGTCCGCAACCGGCGGTAGGTGGGGCTGTCGGCCGTGTGGGTGATCAACTGCCACGCTTTTAACGTGAACTCGAAGTCTGCCGGCGCTGCGGCCCGCCATTTGCCGGCTGTCTCGACCCGGGGCGGCTCGTAGAACGTCTGTTGAATTTCCACCACCCGGAATTTGCGAAAGTAGTCCTTCTGGGACCCCGCAAAACCGCAACACCCCACCTTGAGCCCCGAGCCGGCTCCGACCGATCCGCCCGTTGGGTCCCCAGGGCCGTGCATGGTTCCGCCCAGTTGAGCAAGGATCCACGTTCAACCGTCCACCCTCACCGGTTGCAAACGGATCCGTCCGGGATGTTGACCTCCCCGGACCTCTTGCGGAAGTCCAAAACCCCGCGGTTCCACACCCCACCCGGTCGCCGCAGCCGCGGGGCCTGGTGAACAGGGTACGCCGGGCCCTCGCACCAGGGCGCAGCGGCGTCGGACCCGGGAGTGTCCACCGTCAACCGGTCGGGCCGGCCGCAGCGGTCGGCAGATCCGTACCTGCAGCTGTGTGCGGCTGACGAGGACGCAGTTGCGGGAACAGGATCACGTCCCGAATGCTCTCCTGACCCAGCAGCATCATGCACAGCCGGTCAATGCCCATGCCCATGCCACCGGCAGGCGGCATCCCATGCTCCAGCGCCACAAGGAAGTCCTCGTCCAGCTTTTGCCGTTCGCCGCCGGCCTGGTGTTCCAGCCGTTCGCGCTGTTCGATGGGATCGTTCTGTTCCGTGTAGGCGGGCGCGATTTCCTGGCCGTTGATGCACAGCTCAAACACCTCCACCGTGGTGGGATCCTCCGGCGACACCTTGGCCAGTGGAATCAACTCCCTGGGCAGATGCGTCACGAACACCGGCTGGATCAGCGTGGGCTCGATCAGCTTTTCAAACACGGCCTGGGTGACCTCGAAATCCTCGTAATCCGGCCCCAGCTCCGCCCCCAGCCGTTCCGCCCGCGCGCGCCGTTCCTCCGGCGTGACATCGAACCAGTCCCGGCCCGCCCGTTCGCGCACCAGATCCTTGTACCGCACCCGGGGCCAGGGCGGCGTCAGATCAATCGTCCGCACCACCTGCCCCTCCGCGTTCCGGTGTTCGACCCGCAACGTGCCCAGCACCGTCTGCGCCACGTGCACAATCATGCTCTGGACCAGTTCCATCATGGTCTCGTAATCGCCATAGGCCTGATAAGCCTCCAGCATGGTGAACTCCGGATTGTGCCGGCGGGAAATCCCCTCGTTGCGGAAACACCGACCCAGCTCGAACACCCGGTCAAATCCCCCCACCAGCAGCCGCTTCAACGGCAGCTCCAGCGCGATCCGCAGGTAAAACTCGCACCCCAGCGCATTGTGCCAGGTCCTGAACGGCCGCGCCGCCGCACCCCCCGGAATGGCCTGCAACACCGGCGTCTCCACTTCCACAAACCCGCGGTTGTACAGAAACTCCCGGATGGCCCGCACGATCCGGCTCCGCTTCAAAAACACCTGTTTGACCTCCGGGTTGGCGATCAGGTCCAGATAACGCTGCCGGTAGCGGATCTCGGTGTCTTCGAGCCCGTGCCATTTGGCCGGGGGCGGTCGCAACGCCTTGGCCAGCAACACGCACTCGGTCGCCCGCACCGAAATCTCACCCGTGCGCGTGGTGAACAACGTGCCGCGCACCCCCACGATGTCGCCCAGATCCAGGTGCTTCACGAGCTCGTAGGCCTCGTCGCCCAACACGTTCTTCTGGGCGTAGACCTGCAGCCGACCGCTGCCGTCGCGCACATCGAAAAACAGGCTCCTGCCCATGTCCCGATGCGCCGTCACCCGACCCGCCACCGCCACCTCCTGGCCTTCCACGTACCCGGTCCGGGCCTCCTCGCAGCTCCGGGTGGGCGTGAACTTGTTGCGAAACGGATCCAGGCCGCGCGCCCGCAGGGCCGCCAGCTTCGCCTTCCGCTGTTCAATCAGCGCATTGGACTCGTCCATAACCGCCCGCGATGAAACAACACCCGGCCCGCAAAACCAAGCGTCCACTGCAGCCCGTTCGTCGGCCCGGACCCACCGGTTTGCCGGGCCACCCGGACCCTCTGCCGCGTTGCGGCCACGGCCATCCCCACCTACATTGCACCTACATGAACGGCGAATTGCAGGCTTCCCTGGTGGAACTGATCCGGCGCACCTCGGCCGAGATGCCCGACGACGTCGCCCGGGCGATCGTGGCGGCGCTCGAACGGGAACAGAAGGGCACCATCGCCGAGTCGGCCATGAAAATCATCCAGGCCAACATCGAACTGGCCCGGCGCAAATCCCAGCCCATCTGCCAGGACACCGGCAGCATTCTGTTCTACGTGGATTGCCCGGTGGGCTATGACCAGATTGCCTTCGAGGAAACCGCCCGCGAGGCAGTCAAACTGGCCACACGCAAGGGGTACCTTCGCCAAAACTCGGTGGATTCCCTCACCGGCAAAAACGACGGCACCAACGTCGGCCCCGGTTCGCCCACCCTTCATTTCCACCAACACCGTTCGCCGGACGTTTACGTCCGCCTCATCCTCAAGGGCGGCGGGTGCGAAAATGTCGGCGCCCAATATTCGCTCCCGGACGAGCGCCTGGGAGCCAACCGTGACCTGGCCGGGTGCCGCAAGGTCATTTTGGACGCCGTGTTGCAGGCCCAGGGCAAGGGCTGTGGCCCGGGCGTGCTGGGCGTTTGCATTGGTGGCGACCGCGCCACCGGATACGAGTTCAGCAAACAACAGTTCCTGCGCCGTCTGGACGACCGCAACCCCAACCCCGTCCTGGACGAACTGGAACAGGACATCGTGCGCACCGCCAACGAACTGGGCATCGGCCCCATGGGATTCGGCGGCTGGACCACCCTGCTGGGTGCCAAGATCTGTGCCGTGAACCGTCTGCCGGCCTCCTTCTTCGTCAGCGTCAGCTACATGTGCTGGGCCTTTCGTCGGCAGGGGGTAAAACTCGATGCCCAGGGCCGCATCGTGGAATGGCTCTATTGAGGGCCTGCAACCCACGAAGCCCGGCCGGCCCGAAGGCCGCATTCGAAACGCCCCCGCCTGCCCCGACCGCGGACCACCCCGCGGCCCGTGAACCTGCTGGCCCCCTCAGTTCTTCCGACCGCCGGAACCTTCCGAACCTCGATCCGCGCCTCCCGCGCCCGGAGCCCAATGGGCATACCGGGCCACCGCCTGCCAGCGCGAACGCACATGCAGTTTCTCGTAGATCCGCCGGATGTAGGTGTTCACCGTGGGCAGGCTGATGCTCAGCGCATCCGCAATCTCCTTGTACAGGTAACCCCGCGCCAGCAGATCCAGCACCTCCCGCTCCCGCGGCGACAACTCGGCCGTTTCCGGTGCCTCCACCGCACCTGCAGACAGTCCCGCCGGTTGCTGCTGAAAGGATTGCACCACCTTGCGGGCAATGTTGCTGGTCATGGGCGAGCCCCCGCTGTGCACCTGGCGCACCGCCGCCAGAAGTTCCTGCCGTGTGGTCTGTTTGAGCAGGTAACCGGTTGCACCCGCCTTGAGCGCATCGAAAATGTGATCCGCGTCCTCGTACACGGTCAGCATCACGAACTGCGCCTCCGGCATCTGCGGTTTCAGCCGGCGCACACACTCGATCCCGTTCAGCCCGGGCAGGTTGATGTCCACCAACACCACGTCCGGTTTCACACCGGGTAACTCGCGCAGGGCGGTCTCGGCCGACTCATACTCGCCCACGCAGCGAAACCCCTCCGCCCGGCGCAACCATTGCGCCAGGATCTCACGCGCCGGCGCGTCATCCTCAATGATGGCCACCGCAATACTCACCCTGCCCATGCAGCCTAGTCTATGCCCGCAGCTCCCGGGTGTCATGATTTCACACGACAGCTCCACCCCGGCAGCACTGCGCCACTCCGCAAGGCCGCCCTCGAACGCATCCCCACGGTCCGTTGCCCGGCCGTCGGAGAGGCCGCGTTCCCGGCGGCCGATTCCCGGACCGACTCCCCTCGGCAGTGCGGGCAAGATGAATCATGGTCCCCGGCCACCGGGGCAGAAACCGCCAGGGCCCTGCGCGAAGCACCACATCCAAACAGCAGCGGCTCTCCCGTCTGCGTGTTCGGCATTGGATGATGCACGCCTGCAACGATTCCAATCGCCCGGCCCCTTGCGCGCCCTGTCATGCCCTCATACCCCGCGCCACGGTCGGCCCCGGTACGCCCGCCACCCGACCTCGCATCCGCCGCGGGTAACCCACCCTTCACCGGGCTCCGACATTCCGCCGCCGGGATCAATCCCGGCCATTCTTCACCCGAACCGTGGTTGCCCGGTCTCAATTGGGCGCATGCGACCGCGGCACCGTGAACACCACCCTCGTGCCCTGCCCGGGAGCGCTGCGGATTTCGCACCGCCCGCCGATGTCCTCCAGGCGTTGCCGCATAGTCTCCAAGAATCGGTCCTACACCCTGCTAGCCGGAATCATTTTCGTGGCCGGTGCGGATGGTGGACCACCGTGACCAGGCGGTTCTTGAGAGTGTGGTGGGTTTCGTGCTAATAAAACCAGCAACAAAAACTGCCACTGGCTATCGGCTGAGCAGCAGGACTATGACGTCCAGTGAAGCACTAGCCATACTGCGAGCGCTCGCAAACGGCACCAATCCAAAAACGGGGGCTCCGATTGAGCAGCCGGGTGTATTGCAGGACCCCGACGTTATCCGAGCACTGTATACAGCGGTCTTGGTTCTCAGTGATGCCCAACCATTGCGATTCAGGGCAAAATCCACTCCGCCTAACGTGGGTCGGCCTTGGACTTCTGAACAGGACTCCGAGCTGCTTGCCCGCTTTGACTCTGGGTGTAGCATCGGAGAAATTGCCAGGGCCCTTGGGCGAACTCGTGGAGGCATTGCCGCGAGATTGGTGCGATTAGGGCGTGTCGAAACGCGACGGGAGGTTTATGCCCGAGCGGAGAGAACCCTTTCTTCCTCTCCAGACCGTCATGGAGTGCTCGATCGTACCCCGCCCGTTAAAGCTGGCGTCCCACTTGGCCAGTTCAACCCGAGTGGCGGGCCCGCGGCACCGTGAACACCACCGTCGTGCCCTGCCCGGGAGCGCTGCGGATTTCGCACCGCCCGCCGATGTCCTCCAGGCGTTGCCGCATGTTGTCCAGGCCGTGACCGCCGCGCCGCGCCACTCCTGCCCCCGGGTCCCCCGCTGGCGCCGGCTCGAAACCCCGCCCGTCGTCCTCCACCTGCAAAACGAATCCGTCCGACCCGGTTTCCAGCCGGATGCGCACCTCGCCGGGCGCGGCGTGCTTGACCGCGTTGTTCAGCGCCTCTTTGAAGGCCAGAAACAGATTGTGCCGCACCTCGGCCGTTACCGGCCAGGCCGGTAAATCCACCGGAACGTCCAGCCGACACCTGATCCGCGCCGCAGCCAGAAACTCCTGGGCAAACCGCCCCAGATAGGTGGCCAAACTGTCCAGCGTGTCATGCCGCGGGTTCACCGCCCACACAATCTCGTCCAACGCCCGCGTCAGCTCGCGGGCCGTGTCAAAAATACGGTCCAGCACCGGCGCCACCAGAGCCGGATCGTCCAGCTCGGATCGGGCCGTCTGGCTCAGCAGCGTGATGCGCGTCAGGCTGGCGCCCAGCTCGTCGTGCATGTCCTTGGCAATCCGGGCCCGCTCCCGTTCCAAAGCCTGTTGCCGCTCCAGCCGCTCCAGTTTCCGCCGCATCCGCACTCGCGCCGCCGCCGCCACCCCACCGCCCACCGCACCCGCACCGGTCAACACGGCCAACATCCGAAACCACCACGTCTGCCAGATGAACGGCTCCACCCGAAACGAGACGCGCGCGCCCACCGGATTCCAGATTCCGTCGTTGTTGCATGCGGTGACCCGAAACACGTACTCGCCGGGCGGCAGATACTGGTACACCGCACTGCGTTCCGTCCCGCCCTCCGTCCATTCACGGTCCACCCCCTCCAACCGGAACCGAAACCGCACCTTCTCCGGCACCGTGAAACTCAGGCCGGTAAACCGAAACTCCAACCGATGCCGACCGGCCGGAATCCGGACCGGCTCCGTCGCAGCAAACGGTTGTCGCGCCCACGACTGCCCGTTCAGCCGAACCTCCTCGATCACCACCGGCGGCGGCTGCCGGTTGATCTTCTGTTGCGCCGGGTCCACCCCCACCAGCCCCTTGCTCGTGGCAAACCAGAGCCGGCCGTCGGGCGTCCTGCACCCCGCCGGTTGCAACCCCCCGGAGCATTCCAAGGTGGGCATCCCCTCGCCCTTCCCATACACCACGGCCGACACCGGACCGGGCCCGCCCCCGGCCACGCGGTCCAACTCCGCCTTCGCCACACGGATCAACCCGCCAAATGTCGAAAGCCACACCCAACCGCGCCCGTCCGACGTCATGTGGCAAATCACACCGTTCGGCAGCCCCTGACGTGGCCCCACCGGATCAAACCGTTCCCCCATGAATCGCACCAGCCCTTCCCCGGCCGTGCCCAGCCAGAGGGTACCCGGATCGTCCTGCCAAAGCGCCTGGACGTAATCGCTGGGCAGACCGTCCTTCCGCCGCCACTGGCGCACTTTCCCGTCCCGAAGTCGCCCCAACCCGCCACCCGACATCCCAAACCACACCGTGCCATCCGGGCTCTCCAGCACGGCACGCACATCCGGCGACTGCAGCCCCTCGGCTCGACCATACCACTCCACGCGGCCCGCGTCGTACCGGACCAACCCGTCACCCGTGCCCAGCCACATCTCCCCATGCCGGCCCGGCAGGAGGGCCAGCACCGGGACCGTCAACTCGTCCAGGCCCGGCGGCCGCTCAAAGCGCCCCTCAGAATTGCGCACAAACACCCCGCCACCCCACGTGCCCACCCACAGCCGACCCGCTCCATCCTCCGCCAACGACCACACAAACGGATTCGCCAAACCCGATTCACTCCCAAAGTGTTCCCACCGCCCTTGATGCCACCGATACAAACCCGCACCCTCCGTGCCCATCCATAGCGCGCCGTCGCGACCGTAAAGGACCGAAAGCACCGGCCGACCCTGCCACCGGTCGGGCGGTGCCGGGGTTTGGACCTGCGCCGCCCGCACCGCCACAAGCCCTGCACTGCCCACGCCCACCCAAAGGTTCCCCTCGTGATCCTCGCACAACGACCGAATCCAATCCTGCGGCAGCCCGTTCGTCCGCGTAAAATGCACCGGCGCTCCATCCGGTGGCACCAGGAACAAGCCCGCTTCGGTCGTGCCCCCCACCACGGTTCCGTCCTGCATCTCCAGCATCACCGGCACTCCATGGGCCCCCCAAGGGGCTTCACCCCGTTCTTCCGCCCAGCCCCACGCCGTCCAGCGCCCCAGCCGACCGTTCCGCGACACCCACAATCCGCCCCGCCGACTGCCGCAAATCCCCTGAACAAAACCCGCTTCCGGCGCGTCGCCAAAAGTTTCCACCTCCAATCGCCCGTTCCGAAGCACCGAGAGCCGACCATTCCGCGCAATCCACACCTCCCCTGACACCGTCCGCGCCACCGCAATCAGGCCGCGACCGCTCCCGCTGGCCGGCACCAGCCGACCTCTGTCCGCCACCCCGTACATCGTCCCTTCCTCGTCCACCAACCACACCCGGTTCCGTTCATCCCCCACAATCGCCAGGACCTTGCCCGTCCCCCACGACTCCGGCAGCGGCACCGGCCGAAATCGGCCCGCCTCGTACATCGTGGCGGAACCGTTCTCATGGCCAATCCACATCCGCCCCTCCGCGTCCTCGTACAACGCCGTCACCCGACTGCTGGCCAGCCCGGACGTGTTGCCCGCGTCAAACGCCACAAACCGCACCCCGTCAAACCGCACCAGCCCGCCGTACGTCCCCAGCCACAAATATCCGTCCCGCGTTTGCACCACCGCTGAAACCGAACTTTGCGGCAACCCCTCATCCGTGCTCCAATACTGAAAAAAATAAGAAGGCTCGCCCGCCGCGCCCGGTACAACGGAGCAAATACCTGCCCACCACAGAAGCCGGACCAGAACACACCACCTGCGCGCCTGGGCGGCAGCCGTGCCGGTTCCGGTTCGTCCGGTTGAGCAGTTCACCGCCCCATTTTGGCCGTGGATCGCGCCAACCCGCAAGCGGGACCGCCCCCCGGCCCCGCTGGCCTCACCGGATCCGTCAGATCGGTCAGATCCGTCGGATCCGTCAGATCCACATCTCCCTGCCCGCCAAGAACTTACCTCAGCGCTGCCAGCGTGCGGTTACGCCCTTGGGCACGGGCGTTGCCAGGGCGGGGTGGGGCGGCCCGGAGCCATTTCAGACCGGGGCTGTGGAAGGCACTCAACAAAGGTCCGGCTGATGCCCCGCGGCGTTCAAAATTTTTTCGCAAAAGCTATTGACAGGAATCGCGCAGTCTGGGAAAGTGGCGTCGCACACGGTAGAAAACCAACAACAACCGCACAGAGGACCATGAGAACCAAAGCACTACTGGCAGCTGCGGCCTTCGCAGCAGGTCTCGCCGCCTCAATGGCGCAAAACGTGTACTCCCTCAACGTCGTGGGGTACTACAACATCACGGTTCCGCCGAACAGCTTCGCGCTGATCGCGAACCAGCTCAATACGACAAACAACACCATTGCAGCGCTCCTGCCTTCAGTGCCGCCAGGCACGCAGCTGTTCAAGTACTCTGGCGGGGCATGGACGGCGTACATGTTCGACGAGTTCGATCTCGTCTGGACGCCGAATGGGGACGCAACGCTGAACCCTGGCGAGGGCGCGTTCATTAAGAACAACACAAGCCAGCCTATGACCATTACTTTCGTGGGCGAGGTTATGCAGGGCGAGCTGTCTGTGGCGATCCCGGCTGGATACGCCGTGGTTAGTTCCATGGTTCCGCAGGCTGGTGATCTGCCCAGCCTGAGTTTTCCTGCTCAGCCTGGCGACCAAGTGTTCAAATACGTCCCAAGTAGTGGGTACACTGCTTATATGTTCGACGAATTCGAAATGGCTTGGACGCCTTCCAACCCTCAAGTGGGCGTCGGTGAGGCGTTCTTCAGCCGCAAGGCGGCCGCAGCCAACTGGGTTCGTAATTTCACGGTGCAGTGACAGAGGCTCGCTTTGTTGTTGAAAGCAGGTAGTAAACCACAATCAACGCGTTGCTCCTATGAAGAAGACATTGGTGGTTGCAATGGCCTTGGCGTGCGCGGCAAGTGCATTTGCCCAAGGGACAGTCGTGTTTGTCAACAACGTCACGGGCGTCTTGCGTGCGCCGATTTATGGGCCGCTGGGGCCGGGCGACACTGTAAGCCTTGTGGGTAACGGCCCTTCGCCGTCCATTCCCGCAGGAACGGTGGATTATGGTGGCAGGCCGCTTCTGGCTGGTGCCGGCTATACAGCGCAGCTGTTTGCCGCGCCAGGGGCAGACCAGCCCGAGTCCTCCTTGCAGCCCGCAACGCCCACGACGACGTTCCGTACAGGCGCCGCCGCGGGCTTTGTCGCACTGGTGACGGCCACACTGCCCAACGTGCCGCCGGATGCCCCGGTTGCCACATTGCAACTGCGTGTGTGGGACAACATGGGCGGGACGGTGACCACGTGGGCGCAGGCGGAGGCCCTGTGGCTGTCGGGTCAGATCGCTGCCGGCAAGTCGCTGACTTTCAACGTCAACGCCATTGGTGGCACGCTGAACCCGCCGCCCAACTTGGTGGGGCTGCAAAGCTTCAACATCTACTACATCCCCGAGCCGGGCACGCTGGCGCTGCTCGGTCTGGGCGCGCTCGGGTTGATGGTCTTCCGTCGGAAGTAATCACCTGACCGCAAACTTTCAGGGCCGCACGGTTCGCCGTGCGGCCTTTTCTTTTCCGCCCTTCCACCAGCGACCATCGCCAAAGCGCCAAGCTGCCAACCGCAACGTGCTGTGGCTCATCGCAGGGCACCCCCTGCTTGAGCAATCGGCAAACCCCGCCCACCGCGAAATTACCCGCCGTCCGCTGTCGCACTGAAGCTCGGCCAAGCCGGGCCTCCTGGCTGGCGTCCGGTCGCACCGCCACTGAAACCGTAGGTTGCCCCGGTGCCAATGCGCCGGAACAAATCCCGCCGTATCAAAGCAGAGCTGCCCAATCGCTGCCCGACCGGGACCTCCCAATTGCCGGCGCTCGGCAGGGACAGCCTTCGGCGCGCGCACGAACGGAAGCGCCTGGGAAAGGCATGCCTCAAGTGCACACGAGCAGCATCTTCAAGAGCCCGGGCAAGGAACGGAGGGGGAAACGATACGCGGAATTGCGGAATCTTTTCGTAAAAGAGGATCGGCTCCCTCATTGAGGCCAACCGGTTCAAATCCCCGCCGTGAAACCCGGCTGCATCAGGGCCGAAAACGAAGAGCGACTGACCTCTCAACGGCACATTCGGTCGAAATTACGCACTGCCCATGGCAAGCCGGGTCGAACCACAAGTGATTATCAGGCCGTTGAAAAACACTCATCGAATATGCGGCTGTGACCGTTTTCGGTGTTCGAGCGACCTCGAGGGGGTTGCAAAGCCCTTTCGAAGGCCTCTTTTTAGCCCATTTTCGGGCAGGTTTGCCGTTTTCGGCGCAACGTATCTCCCTCGCGCATGATGCGGGTCCCACCAGCCTGAGAGGCTGCCGATGCGCAGGAGGATGTAGGCGGCAAAGCACAGCAGTGCTTGGCCCGCAAGTCGGTGCGTTTGACATGATAACGGGAGTTTGGGTAGGGTGATGGGGATTTTTCAACAGCCTGTTGATGAGCTCGAGCACAGGGCGATGTGCCGGGGCGCCCTTCGCGGAGGCTTGGAATAGCCGGGGATCGGGGTTGTGAACCGGTTTACGCACCCGAGCTTTCAACGGTCCGCCTCTGGCACCGGACTTCGGAGCCGGTGCCAGCCCATGCGGAATGGCCCTTCCCGAGAATCCGCCAGCTCACCCCGGGGAAACCGTAGAGGCGGTTCGCAGGAATGATTGCGGCACGCCAAGCCGGGTTGAGGTCGACCCTTACCATGCAAAAGGCCGGAGACCGACAGGCGATTGCACCGGCTTTTGGGTTGCCCGGAATTGCGGTTGCGCATCGCGGAGCGCCTGCCGTAAAGTGCCATTGCCAGCACCGGTGGGCGTTTTGGAGGAGTGGGCATGAAACCGAAGAAAAAGGCAACCAAACAGACCAGCGCACGGGCCCGGGGAACCGCCGCGACCAAACCACACGAGAAGCCGAAACAGGTTGAAAGTGCGGCGCCTGCCGAGGGGGCTCCCCGGCCGAAAGCAGCCCGCAAGGTGGCGAAGGTTCCGTCCGCCAGGGCTGGCCAGACCCGGGCGAAATCGGCGCGTCGCGCAGCGGCCGTGACACCGCCGGCTGTTCCGAATCCCCCGGGGGCCGAGACGGCGGGCCCACCCGTCGAGGTCCCACCGATTTTGTTGGAGGGTGACCGTCCGAGTCCGCCGCCGCTGAGCGGGCCGGGACGGCGGTATGAACTGGCCCCTGCCGGTCCCACCGGGTCGGTTCAGACGGAAACCTTGGACTTGCCGGAGGCTTATGGGACCAAGGCGCTGTTCCTACTGCCGCGCGATCCGCACGGGCTGTTTGTGTACTGGGATTTCACCCGGGCACAGTTGGCCGCGTATAACCAGCGGGCGCGCGAAGGACACATGACGCTGCGCGTTTACCGCGGTGAACGCAGCGGGCAACCGCATGTGGAGGTGGCATTGCCGCCCGAGGGACGGCAATGGTTCCTGCACGTGGGCGAGGCGGGGGCAACGTATCTGTGCGAGCTGGGTTATTATCGCAAGCGGGACGGTGCCTGGGTGTCGGTGGTGACGAGCGAGGTGGTGCGCACGCCACCGGAGCCGAAGTGCGAGGCAGAGCCGGTCCGGTTCATGACCCTGCCTGCGGGGGTGCCTTTGACGAAGGCGGAGGCGTTGGTGGCCCGGCTGGTTGCCCAACGACCCGAGCTGGCCCGTGCCGTGGCAGAGGCGCAGCAAAGGGGCGAACCTGTGTTGCCGGCAGCTTTCGCAGCGGCAAGCCCGCAATGGGGCACGGAGCAGCGGGAGGTGGTTGAGTCGTGGATCCGCAGCGAAACCTGGCGACCTGGCGGGGCCGGTTCGTTGGAGGTGTCGGAGCTGGTCCGGCGTGCTCTGGCCGGCTGGCCGACCTCGCCCGGCGGGGCGGGTTGGTCGGGCGCATGGGTGACGGGCGCGGCGGTATCGAGTCCTACAGGCCCGGCGGCGGCCGCTCCCCGGGGCTTTTGGTTCAACATCCATGCGGAACTGGTGGTGTATGGTGCCACGGAACCGGACGCCCGGGTGACGCTGGAGGGCCGGCCGGTGACGTTGCGGCCGGATGGGTCGTTCAGTTGCCGGTTCGTGTTGCCGGACGGGCGTTACGAGTTGGAGGCGGTGGCAACAAAGGCTGACGGATTGGAAAGCCGCCGGGCGGTGCTCCGGTTCAGCCGGCAGACAAGTTACTCCGGGGAGGTGCATCAGGCGCCGGCCGACCCGGCTCTGCAGCCGCCGCCCCCCGAGCGTCGTTAGCAGGCACGGTGCGGGGGACGGTTCTGGAAAAGGAGGGCGCGGTGAGTGCTTACGCGCGGTTGCTGGCCTCGCTGCTGCGATTGGTGGCGGTGGGGATGATCTTTCTGGCAGGGCTGGGCTTTTTCCTGGATTATGTGGACCGGCTCAAGGGGCCCGGGTCGGCTCCATCGAGTACGTGGCCCGTCTGGGTGCTGGGGGCGGGGTTGGTTCTGTTGGCGGTTAGCAGCCCCCTGGCCCGGTGGTGGAGCCGCCGGTGGGGTGATTGAAACCGCGGGCGGGAGGATCTTTGGTGTGAGGCGGTGCCGGTCCGCCAGGTGTGCGGACGCGCGCCGCAGGATGGATGAGGTGGCATGGAAGGTTATCTGGCCATTGTTTTGCATGCGCATCTGCCGTTTGTACGGCATCCGGAGCACGAGCGGTTCCTGGAGGAAAACTGGCTGTTCGAGGCCATCACCGAATGCTATCTGCCGCTACTGCAGCGGTTGGAAAGCTGGCAGCGGGAGGGCCTGCCGGTGCGACTCACCCTTTCGATTTCGCCCACCCTGGCGAGCATGCTGCGCGATTCGCTCCTGCAGGCACGCTATGACCGACACCTCGAGGGCCTGATTGAACTGACGGAACGGGAACTGCAGCGCACTTACTGGGACCGGCCGTTGCATGAACTGGCGGGGTTTTACCATCAACGGCTGCGCGAGTTGCGGGAGTTGTACCTGGGCATCGGGCGCGATCTGGTGGGGGCCTTTGCCCGCCACCAGGAGAGCGGGCAACTGGAGATCATCACCTGTGCGGCCACGCATGCGGTGTTGCCCCTGTTGCAGCACGCGCCGTCCGTCCGTGCGCAGGTCCTCGTGGCCCGGGATCATTATCAGCAGGTGTTCGGGCGGAGTTGCCGCGGGTTTTGGCTGCCCGAGTGTGCGTATGACGAGGGCGTGGAGGCGCCACTCCAGGAAGCGGATTTGCGGTGGTTTATCGTGGACGCGCACGGGTTGTTGGGGGCCCGGCCCACTCCGCGCTACGGGGTTTTTGCCCCCATCTACACGCCGGAGGGCATCGCGGTGTTTGGTCGGGATCCGGAATGCTCACGGCAGGTCTGGAGCAAGGAGGAAGGTTACCCGGGCGACCCGGTCTACCGCGATTTCTACCGCGACATCGGGTTTGACTTGGACCTCGACTATGTTCGGCCCTACCTGCCCACGCCGGATCAGCGGGGGTTCACCGGGATCAAATACTACAGCATCACCGGACCGGGTGCCGACAAACGGCCCTACGACCGGGCCCTGGCGGTGCGGCGGGCGGGCGAACACGCGGCCCATTTCCTCCAGGCCCGACTGGAGCAGGTGCGGAAGCTGAAGGGGGTGACTCCGGTGCCGCCCATCCTGGTGGCGCCCTACGATGCCGAGTTGTTCGGCCATTGGTGGTACGAGGGACCGGAGTTTTTGGATGCGCTGGTGCGGTTGATGGCCCAGCAGCGCACCCTGGGTTTCATCACCCCATGGGAGTACCTCCAGCGGCACGCCACGCATCAGGTGGCGCGGCCCATGCCGTCCAGTTGGGGCGAGGCGGGATATTGGCAGGTGTGGGTCAACGACACCAACGCCTGGATCTGGCCGCATTTGCGGGTGGCACAGCAGCGGATGACCCAGCTGGCGCGAAAACACAAACGGCCCAACCACCTCATCCGCCGCGCATTGCAGCAGGCGGCCCGGGAACTTTTGCTGGCTCAGGCGAGCGACTGGCCGTTCATCCTGCGAACCGGGACCAGCCCCGGCTACGCCCGGCAACGCATCAAGGATCACCTGCTGCGCTTTCACGCGTTGTACGATCAGCTGTTGCATGGGCGGGTGGATCCGCTGTGGCTGGAACAGCTCGAACAGCGCGACAACCTGTTCCCCAACCTTGATCCCTCCTATTGGGCCTGAAAGACTGCGTGACCCGTGAACACGCCGGTGCACGGTTCGTCGGCAGCGAACGGCCTTGAGCTGCGCTGCCGGCTTTGCGATGAGTCCGGAAGCTCTGACGTGACCTTTCAGTGCTCGGTTTGGAACCGCCGGTACAGGTTGCTTCCGATGGACCAGGCCAGGCATAGCCCCGCTTCCGCTGCGAGCGCGAGGGGGTCGAGGGGGATTGCCCCGGCTGCATGGCCGGCCAGGGGCCGCAGCAGGGATGAAACAAACCCGGTGAAAAGCCGATACCGATGGCAGTCCAAGCCGACCCAGGGCTTTGCCATTGCCAGAAGGACGTAAGCGGTGCAGGCGAGGAAGACCCACGCATTCACGGTCGCAGCCACGATCAGACCTGCGAGCAGGCCCGCAAACGCGCCGCTGGCAGCCCAGGAAAGAGGCACCAAACCGGCTGCCACGGGGCGCTTGCGACTGATGGGCAGGCTGCGGTCGGTTTCGAGGTCCATGAGGTCGTCCCATAAGTAGGCCGCGGCGGCGCACAGCGTAAACGCCAGCAGGGCGAGCAGGGGTCCGGGCTGCGCCAGGACGGGCCCGGGATTGGGATGAAAGCCCAACGGCACGAGAACGAGCAGGTTCCGAACCCATGCCCACGGACGCAGGGCTCGGAAGAGCGGAGCGAGACGCCGCGCGGGGCAATCGAACGTGGCCGTGACCGGGGCGAACCGCGCGGCACGGCGCACGAGCCAATCGGGTGCGTTTACGACGAGCGCATGGCGCGCGTGACGCCAGACCGCCAGATCGGCCACTGAATTGCCGGCATAATCGAACCCGCGTTCGCCAAATCTCGCCACCAGCGCACCGGCCTTGGTGCGGCTGCGGAGGTTGGTTTCTCCGTCACTGGCGAGGGTCTCGCAAAACAGCCCGAGGTGCTCGGCCACGGGTTGAGCGGCGTTTCGATCGGAAGCGGTGACGAGGTAAAGGTTCCGCCCGGCGCGATGTTGCTGGCGCAGATGGGTCAGGAAGCTTTCGACCCATGGAAGGGATGCCGGCGGAACGGTGGTGCGGCGGGCGATTTCCGCTTTGAGCCGCGCGCGGCCCTGCAACCACCAATCCAGGGATCGGATGAGGTTGGCCGGGTGTTGGCGCCAGAAACGTGCCAATCCTTCCCAGAGCAGGTCGGAGCGGATCAACGTGCCGTCCAGGTCCACGCAGAGCGGGACGGGATCGGCATGGCCCGGGGCCGGTGCGGATGGTGCCTCTGTCACGGGTCAGCACGTTAGGCGGCGTGGCAGACTGCAGGCAAGTAGCCGGTGCAGCTTGACAGCGACGGAGGGGGTTTTGGACGATGCGCGCCATGCAGGTGTCTGGCCAACTGAGCACGGGCTCCCCGGTCGCCGCGGAGGAGCGGATTACCTGGTACCACTGGTTGGTGGTCCTGTTGGCCTCAGCCGGTTGGTTGTTCGACTGCATGGACCAGCGACTGTTCGTGCTGGCGCGGGAATCGGCCCTGCGGGAGCTGTTGGGACCGGAAAAGACCTCCGAAGTGGTGAAGCAATACATCGGGTACGCCACCACGTCGATGATCCTTGGCTGGGCCACCGGCGGCATTCTTTTCGGCATGCTCAGTGACAAGTGGGGTCGGGTGAAAACCATGGTGACCACGCTGCTGGTCTATTCCGGGTTCACAGGCTTGTGCGGGTTGGCGACCTCGTGGGTGGATTTCACCATTTACCGGTTCCTGGTGGGGCTGGGCGTGGGTGGGATGTTTGGCGCAGCGACGACGCTGGTCGCCGAGAGTGTACCCGGCCGGGTACGGGCGGTGGCGCTGGGTGCGCTGCAGGCGCTTTCGGCCGTGGGCAACATGACGGGATCGTTGATCAGTTTGTGGATCCAGCCCGGGGCCGAGAATTTCCTGGGTCGATGGAGTGGTTGGCGAGTGCTGTTTTTCGTGGGAATTCTGCCGGCATTGCTTGCGGCGCCGATGCTCTTGCTCCTTCGGGAACCGGATGCCTGGAAACGGGCGCGCGAACTGGCCCGCAGTGGGATGGCTCAGCACAAGGTGGGCTCAATCCGTGATCTGTTTGCGCATCCACGCTGGCGCAAACATGCGTTGGTGGGCCTGATGCTGGGTGTGTCCGGAATGGTCGGCCTGTGGGGGATCGGGTTTTTCTCGCCGGAACTGATCTCCACGGCGTTGAAAGGCGCACCGCAGTCCACCGTGGACACCGTTCGGGCTTGGGGGACGTTTTACCAGGACCTGGGCGCGTTTGCGGGCATGACGGCCTTTACCGTGGTGGCGGCGTGGTTGAGTCGGCGCCTGGCCTTTTTGCTGGCCTTCGCGCTGTGTCTGTTGACGACGTCGTACGTGTTCCTGAATCTCCGGACCGCCACGGACGCCTACTGGATGCTGCCGATGATGGGCTTTGCCCAACTGGCCGTGTTTGCCGGGTACTCGATTTACTTCCCCGAGATCTTTCCGACCCGGCTGCGCGGCACGGGCGTGGGTTTCTGTTACAACACCGTCCGATACCTGGCCGCACCGGCGCCCATGCTGTTGGGACAATTGAGCGTGGCGCTGAGCCAGCAGGGCGTCGCCGAACCCTTCCGCACCGCGGCCGTGATCATGTGCTCGGTGTACCTGATCGGGATGGTGGCGCTGATCTGGGCGCCCGAGACCAAGGGCCGTCCCCTTCCGGAGGATTGAATCAGCCGTCGCAGCGCGGCGGGCCTTCCGATTCATTCCGCGGGATCAATCGGGTGAGCTGTCGGATTGGCCCGGGCACGCGCCGGCAGGGTCGCGCCGAAAAAAGTTTGGTACCCCCACCCTGAATCGAACAGGGATCCGCGGTTTAGGAAACCGCTGCTCTATCCATTTGAGCTATGGGGGCACCCATGGGCCTTGTAACGCGAATAGCTTACCGCAGGGACCATCGGACGTAAACCCCTGCACTGGATCTTGCGAAATGGACAGTCCCGCGGCCCGGAAACCTGAACGGCCGGGCTTATTCGGGAACCCGCTCGATGCGGGCGCCGAGGGCGCGCAGTTTGCCGTCAATGTTTTCGTACCCGCGATCGATGTGGTAGACGCGCAGGACCCGTGTGATGCCCTTGGCGGCCAGCCCGGCAATGACCAGCGCGGCCGAAGCCCGAAGGTCGCTGGCCATGACGGGCGCGCCGCTGAGGGGGCGCCCCCCTTTAACAATGGCGCTGGGTCCCTCGAGTTCGATGTCGGCCCCGAGCCGTGCCAACTCGCTGACATGCATGAACCGGGACTCGAAAATGCGTTCGGTAATGATGCTGATCCCCGGGGCCAGGGTGAGCAGCGCCATCATCTGGGCCTGGGCGTCCGTGGGGAATCCGGCGTAGGGCAGGGTGGTCACGTCCACCGGTTTGAGCCGACGCGCGCGGCGCACGATGAGGTCCGGCCCGCGACGTTCAATTTGCACGCCGGCCTCCTGCAGTTTGTCCAGAACGGCCGTGAGATGGCCGGGATTCGACCCGTGGATGGTGATCTCTCCGTTGGTGGCCGCGGCGGCAATTGCGTAGGTGGCGGTCTCAATCCGGTCGGGAATGACCTCGTGTTCGGCGCCGTGAAGTTCTTTGACGCCCTGGATGATGATGGTGGGGCTGCCGGCACCGGTGATGCGGGCGCCCATGGCGTTGAGGAAGTTGGCCAGGTCCACAATCTCCGGCTCACACGCGGCGCTTTGAATGATGGTGGTCCCCTCGGCCAGCGTCGCGGCCATCATAACATTGGCCGTCCCGAGCACGGTCGATCCGGCACGCCCACCCAGAAAGATCTCCGTGCCGACCAGTTTCCGTGCACGCGCATGGACGTACCCACCGTCAATGGTCACGCGCGCCCCAAGCGCCTCAAATCCTTTGAGGTGCAGATTGATCGGGCGCGCGCCAATGACGCAGCCTCCCGGCAGCGAGACGGTGGCACTTTTGAGCCGGGCCAACAACGGGCCCATGATGCAAATGGAGGCCCGCATCTTGCGCACCAGGTCATAATCACCGATGCCCTTGACCTTGCGGGCTTCGATTCGCAGTTCGTCGCCCTGAAGGGAGACCTTGGCCCCGAGCCAGGTGAGGATCTGGGCCATGAACTTGACGTCGGTGAGTTGCGGGACCCGGCGGATGATGCAGGGTTCCGGCGTGAGCAACGCGGCGGCCATGATGGGCAGGACGGCGTTTTTGGCGCCGCTGATGGTGACCTCCCCGTGCAGGGGTACGCCGCCTTTGATGACCAGGGTATCCATGGATTTCTGCCTTCTCCGGGTTCAGTATGCCCCGAGGATGTTCGGGGCGGCCTTACCCGGGCCGCGCCTCTACGAATCGGGGACGACCAGTGTAGTCGGGATGAACGGCGGTCACAACCCAGTTGTGCTCCCGCAGGATGGAGACGACGGCGTCAGGTTGTCCGTCCCCACATTCCAGTAGCAACAGCCCCGAGGGTCGGATGCGCGCGCGGGCTTGGGGCGCCAGCCATCGAAAGGCATCCAGGCCGTCCGGGCCGCCGTCGAGGGCCGTCCGCGGCTCATGATCGCGCACCTCGGGTTGCAGCGAGGCGATGTCGCCGCTGGGGATGTAGGGCGGGTTGCTGATGATGAGGTCAAAGCGAGGTTGGGCGGGGACGGCTTCCAGCTCCCGACTTGGCAGCAGTTCGATGCGATCGGTCAGGCCGGCCGCGGCGACGTTCTCCCGGGCAACGTTCAGCGCCTCGGGTGAGACGTCCACGGCCACGCAACGCGTATCGGGACAGTGCTCCACCAGGGCAATGGCGATGCAACCACTGCCGGTGCCGACGTCCAGGGCAAGGCGCGGGCCGGGGCACGCCGCCAGCCGGGTCCAGCCCAGCTCGGCCAGTTGTTCGGTCTCCGGGCGCGGGATCAGCACGTGGGGGTTGACGAGCAGGTCCCGCCCGCAAAAGGCCGCCCGACCCAGGATGTATTGAAGCGGCTCGCGCTGGCCGCGCCGGCGGACAAGTTCACGGAGTTGATCCGTCTCGGCCGGGGTGAGCGCGCGATCAAATTGCAGGTAGAGCTTGAGACGCGGCAACCGGAGCACGTGCGCCAGCAACAGCTCCGCTTGCAGCCGCGGCGCATCCACACCTTTCCGGCCCAGAAACTCGGCACTGCGTTGAATGGCTTCGAGTACGGTCACGACGGAGGGAGCATGCCAAATGGATCGGCAACGATCCATGCCGCGCCGGCCCGGATCCACTCCCGCGTTCCAGGGTGCAAGGTTAGCGGCGACGATGGTATTCGGGGCGCTCGTATTTGGCGCGGAGGAGTTCCTCCCGCAGGGTTTGGAGCTCGGACGGAGGTTCGAAGACGGCCCATTGGACGCCCCAAAGCAGTTGCGCCGCGTGAAGGAGGGCGCGGTGGAATGCGGGCCGGTCCCATCCGGCCACGGGTGGCTGAATGGAGCCCTGAATCAGGAGCCCGGAACGGGACCGGCGCTGGGCGGCGCCGGCAATTTTGCGCCCGTGCCAGAGCAGATCGTGGCGTTCGTACCCTTCAAAACAGCAACCGGGCTGCGCTCGTTTTGCCTCGGGCGCCAGGTCGGTGGCCACGCCCACATCGCGAAAGGCCGTCTGGAGCCAGGTGTGGAGCCGCAGGTAACTGTCCTCGGCACGCAGCCGGTACCAGGGATGAACGGTCGGGATGGCCAGGGCGTAGGTCCAGTCGGCCACGTGCGGGACGAGCCCGCCCCCGGTGGGTCTTCGCAGCAACGGGCGGAGCGGGGTGGCGGCCGCAACCGCCTCATAATGCTGAAAGTAACCAAACGATGCCGCGGGTTGGGTCCAGGCGTACAAACGGAGGACGGGTCGACCGACACGGCTGACGAAGGACAGCAGGGCCTCGTCCCATGCCATATTGTGCGGCGGTGGGCACGGCCCGGCGTCCCACACCCACCAATGCGGGTCCGGGGTTGTCGCAGGCGGGTGGTGGCCCTGGCAGATGGGCACTGCAGTGCTCGCAGGCCCGGGTTCGGAGGGCGGGGTCGAGCGGTCGGGATGGTTTGGAGTGGGCTGGCCGTTCATGGGGATTGGGTACGGGCCTGCGGGTTCAGTCGACCGTGGCATTGCCAGCTGAAGGGCAGAGCTCCCGCAGTTCACAATGCTCGCAATCCGGCTTTCGGGCCGTGCAGCGGCGGCGTCCGTGCCAGATCAGCCAGTGACTGAACTGGGTCCAGAGCTCGCGGGGGACAAGTTGCATCAGTTCCTGCTCGATCTTTTCCGGGTTTTTCTGCCGGGTCAGACCCAGGCGGCGGGCGACCCTGCGCACATGGGTGTCCACCACGATTCCCTCGTTCAGGCCGAAGGCATTGCCCAGGACGACATTGGCGGTCTTGCGTCCGACGCCCTCCAGGGCGGTCAGTTCTTCCATGGTGCGGGGGACCTGGCCGCCGTGGCGTTCGACAAGGGCCCGGCAGCAGGCCTGGATGTTGCGGGCCTTGTTTTTGTAGAAGCCGGTGGTGCGGATGGCCTGTTCGAGTTCGGACAACGGCGCCCGGGCGTAGTCCGCGGCGGAACGGTACTTTTGGAAAAGGGTGCGCGTGACCTGGTTGACCCGCTTGTCGGTACATTGGGCCGACAGGATGGTGGCGATGAGGAGCTCGAGCGGGTTGGAATACTCGAGCTCGCAGTGCGCGTCGGGATAGGTGCGGCGCAGGGCCGCCAGGATCTCCTTCACGCGCGGAGCCTGCGCGCGGGTGCTTTGCCGTGCCATGGTGGTGCCAATCTGACCAGGCCCACCCCGGGACGGCAAGCGGGCAAATGGCGCGCACGAGTGCCGGGCCGACCCCGCGGAGGTCACGGTTTTTCAATCGGCACGCCGACCAGGTTGCCGTACTCGGTCCAGCTGCCGTCGTAATTCCGCACGTCCGGCAGACCCAGCAGGTATTTCAAAACGAACCAGGTATGGCTGGAACGTTCCCCGATGCGGCAGTAGGCAATGGTGGGCTTGTTCGGATCGATGCCCTTTTCGCCGATATAAAGCGCGCGCAGTTCCTCCGGGGATTTGAAGGTGCCGTCCGGGTTGACGGCCTGGCTCCAGGGAATGTTTTTCGCGCCGGGGATGTGCCCGCCGCGCTGGGCGGTCTCGGTCATGCCCGGGGGCGCGATCACCTTCCCGGTGAACTCGTCCGGACTGCGCACATCCACGAGGTTGTATTTGCCCGTCTGCGACGCTTCGAAGACCTGGGGCAGCAGCGCCCGCAGTTCGGTGTGCACACTTCGGACCTTGTAATCACTGGGGGTGACAACCGGCTTTTCCGTGGTGAGGGGCTTGTCGGGTTCATTGAGCCATTTGACCCGGCCGCCGTTCATCAGCCGGACATCCTCGTGCCCGTAGATCTTGAAAAGCCAGAAACCGTACGCGGCGAACCAATTGTTGTGATCGCCGTAGAGGATGACCGTGTCCTCGTTGCGGATGCCCGATTGCCGCATGAGCTGTTCGAAGGCTTCGGCGCTGATGATGTCCCGGCGAACGGGATCCTGCAGTTGCGTCTGCCAGTTGAAACCCACGGCGCCGGGGATGTGCCCGGCTTCGTAGGCCTGGGTGTCCACGTCAACCTCGACGATCCGAATGCCGGGTTGACCGAGGTGTTCCTTGACCCAATCGGTGCTCACCAGCACCTCGGGATGGGCGTATTGGTTCGGGGTGCTCATGGTTGCTCTCCTTTGGTTGGGGTTCCGTACTTCGACGCGGGTTACCGGGGCGGTTCCAGTCCCTCCCGGAGTTCCCGCACATGTTTGGCCAGGTTGGTGGTGTATTTGAATACGTTGTCCGGAAAGATCATCACGCCCAGACCCTCTCCGTCGCGCTCGATCACCCGGCGCGCGCCCTCCAGAATCAATCCGGAGCTCGGTCCGGCCAACAGCCCCTCCCGCCGACACAGGTCCAGAGCACGGACGTAGGCCAGTTCAAAGTCAATCTCCAACAGCTCATCAATAAGCGTGGGATCGAATAGCTTGGACACGGCCAGTTGCTCCACGTTGCGCAAACCCGGCACGTCATGGCCCGCAGATGGCTGCACGGCAACAATCCGGATCCGCGGATTGCGTTCCTTGAGAAACCGGCCCGTCCCCGTGACGGTTCCGCAGGTGCCCAGGGAGACAAACAGATGCGTGATCCGCCCCTCGGTCTGCCGCCAGATTTCAGGTCCGGTGGTGCGGTAATGGGCCTCCACGTTGGCCGGATTCTCGTACTGGTTGGGCATGGCGTAGCGATCCGACTGCGCCCGCGCGTGCGTTTTGGCCAGGTTGATGGAGCCGTCTCCGAGCCCGGGCGCCGGACACAATTCATCGCTCACCACATCCAGCTCGGCCCCCACAATCTTGAGCAGCAGCTTCTTCTCCACCGGCACCTTGTTGGGCACGACAGCACGCATGCGATAACCCCGGGCGCCGGCCATCGCGGCCAGGCTGAGCCCCGTGTTGCCGCTGGTGGGTTCAACAATGCCCCGCTGTTCATTCACCTCCCCGCGCTCCTCCAGTTGCCGCAGCATGGCCCAGGCAGCCCGATCCTTCACCGATCCAAACGGGTTGTACCACTCCAGCTTGGCAAAAAGCTCAAACCGGGCCGACGGATTCAGTCGCCGGATGCGGACCATGGGCGTGGGATTGTCCACGTCCGGCAACAACTCAAAGATGCTGTCGTAGACCCGTCTGGCGTGGTTGTTCGCGCGCGATTGCAAAGCTGGTGGTTCCATGTCCAACAGCCCAACCATTAAGGCCCCCAAGCAATGATGTCAAATTCGCGCGGAATACCGGACTTTTGGCCGGCCGGTCGAGCCTTCATGCACAGGGTCCATTCCCATCCCCTAAGCAAGGACCTCGGGCGCATTTGGCGGTCCTGCAAGAGGAACCTGTCGCCAATCCGGCGATGTTCCAAGGTCCAAAAACGGCCGACCCTTTTACGCGCCCGCCAACAGAGGTTGCCGCGGGGAAAGTCCACCCCGGAGTGGGTCCTGGACGCGGAGCGGGTTGCCGGGACCGGCGTGTCTTGCCAACGCGCCGGAGTTTACCGGGGTGACTGCAGAGCCCGCCGGGTCGCCGGGCCCGGTGCCAGGCTTGCCGGAGGTCGTTTGCCACGTCGCACCCTGGACGGGCTTATCAACCGGTTTGGGTTCCGGTTGCGGTGAGCCGGTCTTTTCCCTTGCAATCCCGTGTTGAAGGGTTCTTTTCGCGGAGTGCAGTTGGGTTGGATCAAGACGGGCCATGGACGTTGGGCGGGTTTGTTCTTCCTCCACGCCATGGCGATGGGGATGTGGTTTGTGCCGTTGAGCGCCCTGTTGGCCGGGACGGGCCACGACGCGCTGCGGCCGTACGCATTTGCAGCCTCGGCTGTGGCGGCTTTTGTCTCGCCGCTTGTGTTTGGAGCGGTGGCCGACCGGCACGTGTCGCCGGTGCGCGTGGTGCGCGGGTTGGCCGCGGCGACCGGAGTGGCGATCCTTGCGACCTCATGGTTGCTGGGACAGGGGATTTCGGCGGGTTGGGCGTGGGTCTGCGTGCAAGGGGTGGCCGTGTGCATGGCGCCCACGTTCAGCTTGTCCACCGCCGTGGTGCTGTCACAACTGGAGGATTCCGGCCGCGAGTTCGGGCCGATCCGGGCCATGGCAACCGTGGGCTGGATGTGCGGCTGCTGGTTGATCAGTGCCGCAGGTGCGGACGGGTTGGTGCTGTCCGGTTACCTGTGCGGGGCCGCTTGGTTGGGAGTCAGCTTGTACACCTGGGGATTGCCGGCAGTGCCGCCGCCGGCATCGGATCCGGCCGGTGACTGGCGCGCCCGCCTGGGGTGGGATGCGTTGGGACTCTTGCGGGACAGGGATCATCGGGTGGTCTACCTCACGGCGGGCTTGTTTAGCGTGAGCCTGGCGGGACTCTATCCCTACTCGCCGCCGCAGCTGCAGGATCTTGGGTTTGAACGCCTGAGCGCATGGATGTCGCTGGCGCAGGTGAGCGAGGTGGCGGCGTTGTTTCTTCTCAGCAGCCTTCTGACGAGGTGGCGATTGAAATGGACGATGGCGCTGGGACTGGCGTGCGGAGCGCTGCGAGTGGCGTTGTGCGCGTTCCATCGGCCGATGCCGGTGCTGATGGGGGTGGCCCTGCATGGCGTGGCGTTTGCCTGCGTAATGATCACGGCGCAGGTGTACGTGGCGGAGCGGATCGAAGGCATGTGGCGGGCGCGGGCCCAGGCGTTGCTCACCCTCATGAGCATGGGCCTCGGCAGCCTGATGGGTTACCTGGGCTGTGGCTGGTGGCATGAATGGTGCCTCCGCCGCTTCGGCATCGGCGGGTGGACGTGGTTCTGGGGAGGCTGGGCCCTCTGGACTGTGGGCGTGCTGATTTACTTTCTGGCCGCGTACCGCGGTCGGGGTCACGGGCTTCGGCCGGTACCTCCGGGCGGGCCCGTGGAACCGGCGCGGACGGGCCTGCCGGTTCCGCCGGGCGGTGCGACGACCTGATTCGAGCGTTGCCGCGAAAGAAGGCGCGCAGGCAACAGAGCCACCAACAATCTCAGACGTCGAGACGACCGTATCTGCGGACCTCGGGCCAGATCAGTGCCACGGCCCAAATGCTCAACAGGGTCCCGATCCCTCCCAGCACCACCGAGATCACGGCGCCCGTGGCGATGGAATACCCCAGCGCGGGCCCGCACCAGTGGGCCACCGTCCCGGCGCGGAATCCGCCCAGTTCATTGGAGGTTCCGATGAACAGGCTGTTGACGGCCGAGACGCGCCCCCGTTTGTCGTCCGGAGTGAGCAATTGCACCAGCGTATGTCGCACCACCACGCTCACGTTGTCGGCAGCGCCGCAAATGACCAGCAGGACGAACGAGAGCCAAAACCACCTCGAGATCCCGAACCCGATCGTAGCCAGCCCGAACACGGCCACGGCCAGGAGCATGGCCCGGCCTGCATGCTGGATGGGCGGCCGATGGGCCAGGACCAGCGCACACGCCACGGCCCCCACGGGCATGGCCGCTTGCAACAAACCCAGCCCGTCCGGGCCGGCGTGAAGGATGTCGCGGGCAAAAACGGGCAGCAACGCGGTGGCCCCCCCAAGAACCACCGCGAACAGGTCCAGGGTGATGACCCCCAGGAGGACGCGCTGTCCAAAGAGGAACCGGAAACCGGTCAACAGGCTTTGCAAGGTGAGCCGCTCGGGACTGTGCCGGAGCGGCCGCGGCCGAATGGCCGCCATCAGAAAAAAACAGATCAGGTGCGCAAGCGAGTAGAGCCCGTACACCACCGCAGGGTGACGTGTCCATGCCAGGATCGCCCCGCCCACGGCCGGTCCCACCACACAGGAGAGATGAAACGAACTGCTGTTCCAGGTGACCGCACGCGAGAACAAGTGCCGCGGGACCAGCTGCGGCAAAAACGCCGCACTGGCCGGCCATTGAAAGGTGCGGGCCACGCCGGCCAGGAAAAGAAGACCGTAGATCCAGACCACGGGCGCCCGGGTGACACTCACCAGGGCAAGTCCGATACCGGCCAGACTCATGGCCCCCGTGCAGGCCAGCACGATGCGGCGGCGATCGTGATTGTCGGCCACATGACCGGCCGGCAGCGTGAACAGCAACATGGGCAGCATCTGGACCAGCCCCACCAGCCCCAACGCCAGGGCGGTCCCGGTCCGGTCATACAACTCCCAGCCCACGGCCACCACCGCCATTTGCTGCCCGAATACCGACACCAGACGACCGATGAGGTACAGGAGATAATCGCGATTGCGGAGGACCTCGTAGGGATCCGTGCCCGCAGAGCGCTCCGGTTGCAGGGGCGATTCCTCGGGAGCGGCGGGGGAATTCATGGTCACACCGGAAGAACCGGCTGCCGCCGCCAAACGGCCCAACCGTTCACGGCGGCCCGGCCCCTTCACTCGGCGGTCACCAGCACGTAGTGTTTCCTGCCCTTTCGCAACAACAGGTGCCGGCCAAACAACAGGTCGGCCGGTTGCACCTTTCGATGGATCTGCGTCTCCCGGACGTTGTTCACATAAATCCCGCCTCCTTCGATGTCCTTGCGGGCCTGGCTCCTGGAAGGAGCCAGCCCGGCCTGCACCAGCAGGTCCACCAATAACAGACCTTCGCCATCCAACCGCTGCCGGGGAACGTGCAGCGTGGGCACCTCATCCATGATTTCGCGGAACGTACTTTCGGAAACGCCGTCGAGGTTGCCGCCGAACAAGACCTCGCTGGCATGAATCGCCTCCCGGGTCGCGGTGGGACCGTGAACCAGTTCCGTCACCGCCCGCGCCAGGGCGCGATGCGCCGTGCGGGCGCCCGGGTTTCGCTGGTGCTCGGCCTCCAGCGCCGAAATCTCCTCCTGCCCGAGGAAGGTGAAGTACTTCAGGTACCGAACCACGTCACGGTCGTCGGTGTTGATCCAGAACTGGTAGAATCGGTAGGGGCTGGTCTTGCGCGGATCGAGCCACACACTGCCGGACTCGGTTTTTCCGAACTTGGTTCCGTCGGCCTTGGTCACCAGGGGCAGCGTCAGCCCGTACGCAGTGCGCCCGAGCTTCTTCCGGATCAGATCGATGCCGGCGGTGATGTTGCCCCACTGATCGCTGCCCCCGATTTGAAGCTCGCATCCATAATCACGGCACAACACGTAGAAGTCATAGGCCTGGAGAAGCATGTAGCTGAACTCGGTGTAGCTCAGGCCGGCATCGCGGTCCTCCAGTCGCGCGCGTACACTCTCCTTGGCCAGCATTTGGTTGATGGAAAAATGCTTCCCGATGTCGCGGAGGAAATCCAGGTAGGTGACCGGGGCGGTCCAGTCGGCGTTGTCCACAAGCCGGGCCGGGTTGGCCCGGCAGTCAAAGTCCAACAGCCGGGCCAGCTGCGGTCGGATGGCCTCCAGATTGGCCCGGATCTGCTCCTTGCTCAACAGCGGGCGTTCCGTGGATTTGCCACTGGGGTCGCCGATACATCCGGTGGCACCGCCGGCCACGGCGATGGGATGATGCCCGAACAGTTGGAACCGCCGCAGCGCCAACAACGGCACCAGGTGCCCCACATGCAGGCTGTCGGCCGTGGGATCGAACCCGCAGTAGAGTGTCCAGGGCCGGGTTCGTTCCTGCAGGGCCCCCGGATCCGTGCAGTCGGCGACCAATCCGCGCCAGTTCAACTCCTGCCAGATGTTCATGGCACTCATCAGACCGGAGGGTAAAACGCGCGCGGGCGATTGCCAACGGACAATCCAACCCGTTCCACGGCCACGTCCGTCAGTGCCGGTGCATGCGAACGACGCTCACGACGGAGCGGCAATGAATGAAGCCAACGGGCACGAGGGCATGAAAGCCGGACCGGCGGCACAGGCCGCGTTAGACCACGCTGGTTGACCGCCCGTACTGCCGGCTGACGCCTCCGCGACCGTTGGTGTCGAACCGGCACCGGAACACCGGCAGGCAAGGCCTTGGCCGGTCGCCTGCCGCCATGGGGCAAGTGCTGGAGGAACCAAAGGGGCGCACCGCGACCCATTCGAGATCGTGGCGGATTTGAGGGCGGTCCTCGATGGGGCAGAGACGGGGTACGGCCGGGATCCGGGTGCATGGTTCGAGAAGTTCGATCGATCCCGGAACGACAGACTCCTCGCCGCAAGCCCCTCTGCAGGCGAACCATCCACAGAACCCTTCTTCTGCTTCGTCGCCGGCTCATATTCGGCGGCGACATCAGCCGGGGTTGAAACAGACCCGGCTTTGCGCCGGTTTCCTCTCCACGACCGCCAGACGGCTCCGTTTGGAAGAGCGGCAAAACGGGCGGACGGTCCGCCCCCCACGCCACCGAAGTGCAGCCCTCGGCAACCAACCATCAACGCAGCCCCTTCCATTGCCCAGGTGCCCGCGTCTCACAAATCCGCATCCCGCCCGGGGTCCCGGTCGGTCGCCTGACTTGATTCGCCATAACCTGCTGATGATGAGCGGGTTGGTAATTGTCCGGCAGGGGGCCAGATGTGGAAAACGCGATTGTGTCCGCAATGCAAATTTTTTATGATCAGGCTGGTCGGAGACTGACCTCCGGCCCAGGCTAGAAACGGAATCATGATGCCCGAAGAAACTCTGGAAACCCAGGCCACCCAGGCGGCGGCGGTCGCGCCGGCCGAACCCTACGACGCCTCCAAAATTGACAAGTTGGAGGGGTTGGAGGCGGTTCGAAAGCGGCCGGGCATGTACATTGGCGACCCGGACGAGCGGGGGTTGCACCACTGCGTGTTCGAGGTGGTGGACAACTCCATCGACGAGCACCTGGCGGGTTTTTGTCACAAGATCGAGGTCACCATTCATGTGGACGGATCGGTCTCGGTTCGGGACGACGGCCGGGGCATTCCCGTGGACATTCATCCCAAGTGGAAAATCCCTGCGGTGGAGCTGGTGCTGACCAACCTCCATGCCGGGGGTAAGTTCGGCCAGGGCGCCTACAAATACTCGGGCGGACTCCATGGCGTGGGCGCCAAGTGCGTCAACGCGCTGTCGGAATGGTTCAAGGTGGAGGTGTACCGCGACGGCAAGGTCTATTCCATGGAGTTTGCCCGCGGCAAAACGGTCCGGCCCCTGGAGGTCATCGGCAAGTCGCGACACACGGGCACGCTGATCACGTTCAAGCCGGACCCGGAAATCTTCACCCTCACCACCGAGTTCAAATTCGATCTCCTGGCCAACCGCCTGCGCGAGCTGGCCTTTTTGAATCCGGGCCTGGAAATCATCCTCACGGACGAGCGGACCGACCGCACCGAACGCTTCTACTACAAACACGGCATCGAGGAGTTCGTCCGCCAGATCAACCAAAACCGCCAGGTCTTGCATCCGAAACCGATTGTCCTCGGTGGCAAGCGCGAGGTGGAAATCGAGGGCCGCACCGAGGAGGTGTTCGTGGACTGCGTGCTCCAGTACCACGACGGTTACAACGACCAGATCCTTTGCTTTGCCAACTCCATCCCCAACCCGGACGGTGGCACGCACCTGACCGGTTTTCGGTCCGCCCTGACCCGGGCGGTCAACCAGTACGCGCGGCAGCAGGAGTTGCTGAAGGAGAAAGACCCCACGTTGACCGGCGACGATGTGCGGGAGGGGTTGGTCTGCGTGCTGAGCGTCAAACTGCCCAACCCCCGCTTCGAGTCCCAAACCAAGGTCAAACTCGTCAACACCGAGGTGGAGGGCATCGTCTCCTCCATCGTCTACGACGGGTTGATGAGCTGGTTCGACGCCAATCCCGCCGTGGCGCGCAGGATCGTGGAAAAGGCGCTCCTGGCCGCGCGGGCACGGGAGGCGGCCCGCAAGGCCCGTGAAACCGTACGCAAAACCGCCCTGACCGGCGGGGGATTGCCGGGCAAACTGGCCGATTGTTCCGAACGCGACCCGGCCCAGTGCGAGCTGTTCATCGTGGAGGGCGATTCAGCCGGAGGCTCGGCCAAGCAGGGGCGCGACCGCCGCTTCCAGGCCATCCTGCCCATCCGCGGCAAGCTCATCAACGTCGAGAAGGCCCGTCTGGACAAGGTCCTCGACAACGCCGAAATCCGCACCATGATCACCGCCATCGGCACCGGCATCGGCGACGGGGAGGGTGAGGGCGCCTTCAACATCGAAAAACTCCGATACCACAAAATCATCCTCATGACCGACGCCGACGTGGACGGCTCGCACATTCGCACCCTGCTGCTGACGTTCTTCTACCGCCAGATGCCCGAGCTCATCAAACGCGGGCACGTCTACATCGCCCAGCCGCCGCTGTACCAGGTCACCCGCAAGAAACGGGTCGAGTACGTCGAGGACGAGGCCCAGCTCAACAAGATCCTCATCCGCCTGGGGGCGGAGGAGGTGCGCCTGCGGAATCTGTCCGACCAACGCGAGCTCTCCCAGAAGCAGCTGGAGGAGATCCTGGAACTCCTGGACGCCCTCGACAAATACGCCCGGGCCCTGGCACGACACGGGGCGGACTTTGCCGACTACATCGAGCACCGCCATCCCAAAACCCACGAACTGCCGCGGCACCTGGTCCGCGTGCGCCAGGGCAACGACGAGCAGGTCCATTACTTCCTCAACGAACAGGAACTGCGCGAGTTCAGCGACGCGAACCCGGACCTGGGCCTGTTTGGCGACGACGAGGCCGCCCCGCCGTCGGACAAACCGCGCTCCGGTCCCACCCGCCGCGCCGTCCACATCGAACTCCATGAAAGCAAGGCGATCGGAGAGCTGTTGCAGCGGCTCGAAAAAAAGGGCTTCCACCTCGAACACTACGCCGCCCAGGACCAGCCCCTGTTTGAACTCATCGAGGGCGAGGGCGACAACGCCAGGGTGCGGCCCCTCTTTTCCATCCCGGAGATCCTGGCCGCGGTGAAGGAAGTGGGCCGGCGCGGCCTGCAAATCAAACGATTCAAGGGCCTGGGCGAAATGAATCCCAAAGAGCTGTACGAAACCACGATGGACCCCGCCCGGCGCAAACTGTTGCGGATCGAGCTGACCGACGCCGTCGAGGCCGAACGCATGTTCACCACCCTCATGGGTGAGGAGGTTGAACCCCGACGGCGCTTCATCGAGGACAATGCCCTGAGCGTTCGGAACCTGGACATCTGACCCGGCCGGCCCGGCTGCCGCGCCGCGGCGGCCCACGGCTTCACAACCCGGTTTTCATCCATGGCTGACACACCTGAATCCCATCTCGCACCGGCAGCCCCCACGCCCGCCGGTGAAAAGGTCGCCACCGTCAACGTGGCCGAGGAAATCAAGAACTGTTTCCTCGACTACTCCATGTCGGTGATCATTTCACGCGCCCTGCCGGACGTCCGCGACGGGCTCAAACCCTCCCAGCGGCGCATCCTCTACGCCATGCACGAGCTGGGCGTGCTGCCCAACCGCAAACACGTCAAATGCGCCAAGATCGTCGGCGAAACCATGGGTAACTACCACCCGCACGGCGATCAGGCCATCTACCCCACCCTCGTGCACATGGCCCAGCCGTGGTCCATGCGCGAACCCCTGGTGGACGGGCAGGGCAACTTCGGATCGATCGAGGGCGATCCACCGGCCTCCATGCGATACACCGAGGCGCGTTTGGCGCCCCTGGGCGCGCTGCTCATGGAGGACATGGACAAGGACACGGTGGACTTCGTCCCCAACTACGACGACACGCGCACCGAACCGTCCGTCTTTCCAGCCGCCTTCCCCAATCTGCTGGTCAACGGGGGCACCGGCATCGCCGTGGGCATGGCCACCAACATCCCGCCCCACAACCTGGGCGAGGTCATCGACGCCGTCTGCGCCCAGATTGACAACCCGGCCATCACCGTTGACCAACTCATGCGCATCATGCCGGGCCCGGACTTCCCCACCGGTTGCATGGTCTGCGGCCGCGACGGGATCCGGCAATACTACGAGACCGGCCGGGGCACACTGAAGGTCCGGGGCCGCGTCCACGTCGAAGAGACAAGGGGCGGCCGGGAACAGATCGTCATCACGGAAATCCCCTTCGGCGTCAACCGCGCCGCCCTCGTCGAACGCATCGCCGAGCTGGTCAACCAGAAAACCCCCGGCCTGACCGACATCACCGGCATCCGGGACGAGTCGGACGAAAACACCCGCGTGGTTCTGGAGATCAAACGGGATGCGGTGCCGAAGGTCATCATCAACAACCTTTACCGGCTGACCCAGCTGGAAAGCACCTTCGCCGTCAATATGCTGGCCATCGATCGCGGCCGGCCGCGGACCCTGACGCTGAAGGATGCCCTGGCCTGTTACATCGAACACCGCCGCGAAGTGGTGTTGCGCCGCACCCGATTCGAACTGCGCCGCGCCGAGGAACGGGCCGAGATCCTCGAGGGCTACCTCATCGCCCTGGCCAACCTGGACGAGTTCATCCGCATCATCCGGCAGTCGCGCACACGCGAGGAAGCCAGGGTCAAGCTCCTGGCGTTCGAATGGACCCGGGCACAAATCGAAGCCTGGCACATCCACCTCCGCCACGAGGATCGCCTCGTCAACGGCCGATACGGCCTCTCCGAAGCCCAGGTGGACGCCATCCTCGACCTCCGCCTCTACCAATTGACCGGATTGGAAGTGGACAAGGTCCGCGCCGAGTACCGCTCCCTCCTGGATCGGATCCGCGATCTTCAGGACATCCTCGCCCGGGAGGAACGGGTCCTGGGCATCATCAAGACGGAACTGCAGGAGGTGAAGAAAAAGTACGCCTCACCCCGGCGGACCGAGATCCTCGACGAGGAAGGGGAAATGGCCATCGAGGACCTCGTGGCCAACGAGCCCGTGATCATCACCCTCACCCATGCCGGCCTGATCAAACGCACCCACCTGAGCGCCTACCGGACGCAACACCGCGGCGGCAAGGGCGTGATCGGCATGACCACGCGGGAAAGCCCCACCGGCGGGGAGGAACCGGCCGATTTCATCGAACACCTGTTCGCGGCCAGCACCCATGATTACCTGATGTTCTTCACCAACACCGGCCGCGTCTACGTCGAAAGGGTGCTGGAGATACCGGACATGGGCCGGACCGCCCGCGGCCGCAGCATTGCCAACCTGCTGGAACTCAAACCCGAGGAACGCATCGCCGCGCTGATCCGCATTCCGTCCCGAACCGACGCGGCACGCCGCGACGTCACCTGGGCCCAACCCGGGTACCTGTTCTTCGCCACCCGCCGCGGTACCGTCAAAAAAACCGCCCTCGAGGAATTCGCCAACGTCCGTAAAGGCGGCATCATCGCCATGGGCATCGAGGAGGGCGACTCCGTCATCGACGTGAAGTGGACCTCGGGAAACGACGAGGTGGTCCTGATCACACGCCAGGGGATGAGCATCCGCTTCAGCGAGGAGGAAGTGCGGCCCATGGGCCGACCCGCCTTCGGTGTGCGTGGCATCGAATTGGAGCCGGACGATGAAGTGGTGGCCATGGCCGTGGTCCAGCCGGATGCCACCCTGTTGGTGGTGGGCGAAAACGGCCTGGGCAAACGTACCTCCTTCGAGGAGTACCGTACCCAGGGCCGCGGCGGAAAAGGCATCATCACCATGAAAACCACCGACCGAACCGGTCCGGTGGTGGGGGCGTTGACGGTGCGCGATCACGACCAGATCGTCGGCATCACCATCCGGGGCCAGACGATCCGCACCTACGTGCGCGGCATCCCGGTCATCGGCCGGAACACCCAGGGCGTTAAGATCATCAACCTGGAGGAGGGCGACCGGGTGCAGGCCATCGCGCCCGTCATTGCCGAATCCGACGAAGAAGAGGCGGTGGACCGCGCGTTGCCGGCCGGAGGCCCCGGACCCGGGCGGGGCTCGTGAACCCGGTCCGGCCGGCCCCCCCACCTGAACCACCGGCCCTCGCTGCCGCGGATGGTCGTTGCCTCGCACCGCGGGATGTGGCATGGATGCCGGGGGCAGCCGTTTTTATGCGTGGGCGAATCTGGTTGTACCTCTCGCTGGCCGCCAATGTGGCGCTGGCCGCCGGCTGGCTCGGTTCCTGGTTGCGCAGGACGTCCCCCGCGGTCGTTGCCACGGCCCCCGAGTCGCAGCCCGCCGCCCAAACGGTCGTGCCCCGCACCAACTTCGTGCCCCGGCGACAGTTCTTTCACTGGAGCGAGATCGAGTCTCCGGATTACGCCACCTACGTGGCCAACCTCCGTGCCATCGGATGCCCGGAGCAGACCATCCGCGACATCATCATCGCCGACGTCAACGCCCTGTTCGCACGACGACGCGCCACCGAAATCGTCACCCCGCAACAACAATGGTGGCGGACCGAGCCGGATCCGGAAATCGAGGCCCGGGCACGTGCCCAACTGGAAGCGCTCGAAGCAGAACGCCGCGCCCTGTTAACCGCCCTGCTGGGACCCGGTTGGGAAACCGGGGACCAAATCAGCCTGCCCCGACCTTCCCAACCCGGCCTTCCTCTCGATGGCCCCCTCCTGGGACCGTTGCCCGCCGAAGTCAAACAGCAGGTCCAGGACAGTTACCGCCGATACCAGGAACGACTGGCCGCCCTCCAACAACAGGCCGCCGCACAACAACGCACAGTCACCCCGGCCGAAATCTTCCGCCTCCAACGACAGTGGGAGCAGGAACTGGCAGGCATCCTGTCCCCGGCCCAGCTCGAAGAACTTCTCCTGCGGTATTCACCCACCGCCCGCACCCTCCGACAGGAACTGAGTCAGCTGGGCGGTTTGGACCTGACCCCGGATCAGTTCCGCGCCTGGTATCACGCCCGACGACGGTTGGAAGAGGGCCTGGCCACCCTGGCGGAAGCGGACAGCCCCGCCTCCGCCCGCCAGATCCAGGACCTGGAAGCCCAATACCAACAGGCCATCCGACTTGCCCTGGGCGAGGAACGGTACCGGCAATACCAGCGTTTGCAGGACCCCGAATACCGCGAGGCCCTGGCCCAGGCCCAACAGGCGGGTCGCCCCGAGCTGGCGGAAACCTTCTACGCCATCCGCCACGCGCTGGCCGAGGAGGTCACCCGGCTCCAAACCAACAACGACCTCACGGCCCTCCAGCGCGAAATCCAGCGCCGACAACTCGAACTGGAAGCCCTCAAGGCCCAGGCAGAAGTCCTCGGCGAAAACCTGCCCGAACCGCAACCTCCGGCTCCCACGCTCCGGGCCCACATCTACCGCGCCGGCGAAACCCTCATCAGTCTGGCCGTGGAGTACGACGTCCCGTTGAGCGCCATCCTCAAGGCCAATCCCGGACTCGACTTCCACCGGCTCAAACCCGGCGACACAATCCTGATCCCCGTCCCGTCGCGCTGAATGCAGGGCGCCCCCGCGGCGGGGAACCAACGCATTCACCGCAGCGGAACCACACGGCCGGTGCGAACCGACCGTTCCTCCGCCGCGCAGATCTCCACCGCCCGGAGCGCATCCGCGGCCGTCACCCTTTGCGGCGGCTGGCCCCGCCGGATGCAGCGCACAAAATACCGCAGTTCCTCCACATACCCGTCCGTCTCCGGCAGGGGAACCGTGGCCGCGGGGCGCCCGTCCCGATACAACCGCAACGCCTCCCGGCCGCGCGCCAGATCAAACTCGGCCGTGGCACGCTCGAAATTCACCGTGTAGGTCATCTGAAACGGGTAATCGCCGGCCATGATCCAGCTGCCCTCCGCACTGACCACCAGGTCACCGTCAAAAACGTATTGCGTCACCACATGGTCCACCGCGCCACTCAGCCGGCTCAGCCCCCGCGCAAACACCGCCCGGGGCGACCCGAAACAGTGCTGCACAAAGTCCGTGTCATGAATGTGCAAATCCAGCAGTGCACCGCCCGAAACGTCCCCGCGAAAATAGGTGCTCCGACTCCACCCCGGTGGCGTGCTCACCCGACGAAACCGCGCCGCCAAAACCCGACCGAACGTTCCGCGCCGAATCCGCTCGACCAGCCAGTCCCAACCCGGCCAAAACCGCATGCACATGGCCGGCATGAAAAACGTCCGAGCCCTCTCCACCGCCTCCACCAGCCGGCGCGCATCCGACACCGTCCGCGCAAGCGGTTTCTCGCAAAGTACATGTTTCCCGGCAGCCAGCGCCGCCAGCGACAACGGCACATGAAGCGGCGTGGGCACGCAGAGGTCCACCAGGTCCACTTCCGGATCCGCCAGAAGGGCCTCGGCCTCTTCATGGAAGCGCGTGCCCTCGGGAAGGCGCCATGCATCGGCCGCACTCAAATTGCCACTCACTCCCGGCACCACCCCGTGAACGGGACGCTTGGCAGGGTCGCTCACCGCGGTAATAACCACCCCGGGGATGCGGGCATAGGCACGCAAATGGGTCAGGCCCATGAAACCCAGACCCACCACACCCACCCGCACGGGACGTCGGACCAAGGATCGGGTGCTCATGATTGCTTGGACAGTTGAGTTGATTGAGGACGTTACCACGAAACGCGACACGGGCGGTCACCCGGCGCGTACAAGCCGTTCCACAAACTCCCGCGCCGCCCGGATGTCTTCGACTCGTTGGCCCCCGGCTTCGCGTTCAATGCACAGGGGGCCGTCGAACCCGATTTCCTCCAGCGCGCGGAAGAACGCCGGCCAGTCCACCTCGCCGGTCCCCAGGACGACCTCCTCACCCCACGTGCCCGGTACGCGGGTTCGACGCGCATCCTTCAAATGGCATTGCCGGATCCAGGGCGCCAACACCCGCACCGCCTCCACCGGATCGCCCTTGTCGTACAGCAGCATGTTGGCGGGGTCGAAGTTCACACCCACATGCGGCCGGTTCAGGCGCGTCAGAAACTCCGCCAGGGTTTCCGCCGTTTCCTGGCCGGTTTCAAAAGCCAACCCAATGCCCGCCTCGCCAAAACAATCCGCCACCCGGCTCACCCGGTCGAACAGGCGCTGGTACGCCGGATCCGCGGAATCCTCCGGCAAAAAACCGGCATGGAACGTGACCAGTCGGATGTGGAGTCGCCGGGCTATGTCCCGAACGGTTTGGACGCGTCGCCAGTTCTCTTCCCAGTGCTGGTCGGGCACCAGCCCCCCCGTGCGCCGGATGCTTTCCAGGGTCGAATAATCCTCGCCCACGGTGGTGAACATGCCCGAGACCACCTCGACACCGTTTATGGCGAGAATCTCCCGCGTCAGACGCCAGGCCACCGGAGCTTCGTGCAACGGGTCCAGGGCCAGTTGAACGCGAAAAAGCTCCACCTGCTCCAACAACCGAACCAGATGCTCCGGTCCCTCCGGAAGGAGCGACCAACTGCAAACGGCGAGCCGTTCCGTCAGGGGTCGGATGCTGTTCATCGTGCGGAGCCTCCTATAACAGAAGCTGAACTGTTGTCCAGCCTCCATCCACCGTCCCTGACTCCAGCCTTGCCAGCTCGCCGTCGGCGCGGACCTGCCGGGAAAGGACCACCCCGTACTCCCCGACGCCTCACACTCACGGGACCAAAACCCGTCCGGGCGTAACCTCGACCGCTCCGACGTCGTCTGCAACAGTGAGGCGGGAACGAGAAACCAACCCGCCCGAAGGACGAAAACCAGAGCCAAAGGAGATGTGTTATGAAAACGACCGCGAGGAAGAGAGTGTGGGTGGCGGGATTGGCCACTCTGTTATGTGCGGGAACCACCCTGTGGGCAGCCGACGGCCAGACCGGCGCCACGCCCCGGGATCAGGCTGCGGGCCCCGGGCTGCGGCGGGCCGAACGGCCGCCGCGTCCGGAGCCGGGCGCCGGCCTGCAGTTGACCCGGGAACAACGCGAGAAGATGCGCGCAGCCATGGACGAGTTGCGCGAACAAATGCGCCAAATCCGTCAGGACACCAGCCTTACGCCCGAGCAAAGGCGCGAGAAACTCCGTCAGCTGCAGGACAAGCAGACGGAGAAAATGAAGGAAATCCTCACGCCTGAACAGTTCCAGAAATGGCAGGAACAGCGGGCCCAGCGAGGCGCAGGCCCGGGCGCCGGGCCGGGGCCTCGGCCGGAACGCCGTCGGGCCGGACCTCCCGCCAACCGATAAGGGAACAGCACGTTCGCGACCGCGGGCACTTTGAACAACCCAGGCTGTTTCCCATTGCCCGCCGGAGCGGTTCGCTGCCTTCACGCAGGAACCGCTCCGACCGTTTCTACAGGGGCAGGGTACCCCCAACAAAAAGCCGGTACAAAAAGCCGGTTTGCATGCGTCAGCCGGCGTTGTGCCCTCCACCGGGTCCGCTGCGGTGACAAACGCCTTTGTTTGTGCCCAACAGTTGGTTGTTTCCCCGGACCCGTGGATGGATTAACCGTGGATCAGCCGGAACCGCTTTTGACCTGGAAAGCACCGGCCCATGCGCAAAGGGTTGTCGCGACACGACCTGAAGCTCGGGCCCGGAAATGTCGAACACACTGCCGGAGGCCCAACCGCACCACGGCCAATTGTGGTCAGAAACCCTGCCGGTGGCCGTTGCCCGCTCCGAGGCTAGGGCCCCTGCCAACAGAGCGACTCCGGCACGCGCCCGGGTGCCTTGCCTTTTTTAAATGACCGGCCAGATGAACCGCATAAAAAGCCGCTCGGCGCCCCGGAGCGGGATTCGCCCCCGGATTCGATTCCTCCAATTTCGGAAGGCATGGCGGTACCCGGCAACCATGCAGCCTCCGGGCCACTGAATCCGGCCCAGCCCGTCGTCACGGTTTCACCGGCCGAGCCCGGAGGAATCCCCAGTACCGTCGCTGAAACCCGGGTGGCAGCGGGCGGCTGTGGCTCGGCAGGGACTGTGATCTCCGGGCGGAAACTGTGACGCCGTGGACGGCACAGAAAGACTTGAAAACCCGGGACGCCGCGGTAGAGTGGTCTCGGTTGCGCGCTTAGCTCAGCGGTAGAGCATCAGTATCACACACTGGGGGTCGCAGGTTCAAATCCTGCAGCGCGCACCATCTTTTTTGGTTGGATTTCTCCTCCGGGTACGCTGGTGAACGCGCACCGTCCCCAACCCTTCCATGGGCCGTGGTTCCGCCCGAGACCCGGAAAAACGCACGGGTTTTCCTTGGCATTCGGCCCGACTGCAGGTAGGCATACAGCGTGGCTTCGAGACCGGGCAGCCCAACGCTGCGGCGTGCGGATTCGGTCGGTCGCACGCGGAACCAGTCGGTTTCGGGCCAGCCAGACGCAAAGGCACCATGAAAGCTGCTACCTGGATCGCATGTTCGGCGGCTGCCCTTGTATGGGGCGCAGTCATGACCACAGCGGCGGGTCCCATCCCGGAGGATGTCAAAATTGGCGGGTTCGCCGTCGGTGTTCAGGCATGGACGTTCAACCGGTTCACGGCGTTTGAAGCGGTGGAAAAGGCCGCCTCAGCCGGGGCCAGGGTGATCGAGTTTTATCCGGGCCAACCCCTCGCGCCCGGCAGTCAGGAACGCTGGGACCATAACGCCTCGGATGAGATCATCGCCCGAATGAAGGAACATCTGGCCCGTTACGGCGTGCGCGCCGTCAACTACGGCGTCGTCCACGGGCGCGACGAGGCCGAGTGGCGCCGCATCTTCGAATTTGCCCGCAAACTCGACCTCTACGCCGTGACCACGGAGGATGTGGACAAACTCGATCTGTTGGAGCGCCTGGCCCGCGAATACGACATCCGCGTCGGCATCCATAACCATCCGCGCCGGCCCAACGACCCCAATTACCGGGTCTGGAGTCCGACCAACGTGCTGGAAATGGTCCGGAACCGTGACCCGCGCGTGGGCGCTGCGGCGGACACCGGCCATTGGGCCACCTCCGGCATCGTTCCCCTGCAAGGGCTCCGCCTCCTCTCGGGCCGCATCATCAGCGTACACCTCAAAGACCGCACCGCCATTGGCCGGCAGACCACCGACGTCCCCTACGGCGCCGGCGTGGTCAACGTGGCGGCCCTGCTGGACGAACTGAAACGTCAGGGCTTTGCCGGAAACATCTCCATCGAGTACGAAACCAAGTGGGAAAACAACGTGCCGGACGTGGGACAGTGCATCGGTTTCTTCCGCGGCTACGCCACGTGCCGGTAACTGCCAAAGAATCCTACGAGCCTCCCGTCTTCAGCCGGGAGGAACCGCCCGGCGGGCGTTGCCAAAGAGGCACTCCGCTCCGTCAGGTCCTTGAACCTGCAAAAGGATTCCGGCAACGCGTCCTGTCCTTGCCCCTGCTGGCCTCCGGATCCGGAGCGGGTCAGCCGGCCACAACCAGGGGCATGCCCCGGCATCGTGCCGCAGTTCGCGTCACCCTCGGAGTGTAACCACTCCAGACGCTGAAGGAACCAAGTGGACGTCCGACCCCTCGCGCCAAGGGTCGCCAACCGCGGCCCGCAAAAATCCTGCCGGACCGGTCGGGAGGCACCATGTTGGGCAACTTTGGGGACCTCTGGTCAGGAGCCTGATGGCCCGGCACCGTGGTTCACCGGGCGCGGATGCCCCCGCGATTGCTGCAATTGCTACTCCCAAAGGCGATAGGGCAACACCGTCTGCTCCATCAACGTCCCACAGCGAGGGCAACTGTCCGGTTGGTTCCATTCGCGTACGGTGTGCCAGGAGCCCTTGGGACAGAGGAGCGGAAACTCCACCCATCGCGAATGGCGCACCCCTCGCGGCCAGAGCTGGTTCAACACCTGATGGAACGTGGGCGGGTGTCGGGGCACGGCAACGGATCTCCGCGCCGGTCCCATCCCGAAGGCCGGGAATGACCAGCGCGACGACAACGACAGCGGCTGCGCCACCGGCACGCGAAGACGCACTACCGCGTCATGGAGTTCCTTGCAGTTCTGACAAAGAATCGTCTGCACGGCGAACCGAAACCCATGATCGGGCCCGCCGGAAACATGGGCACGATACTGACACCGCGGGCATTCAAAGATAAATGTCCGACCCATGACCACCTGCTGCAGCTGCCATTCTGACCCAACATACACAAGCGCGGGCGGCATGGCGAGGTCGGGAACCTCCGCGCCTTGCATCCCGCCCCGCTGATCCGGGGGGCCGGTTCTGGCAACCAATCCCCCGGCCCCGGTGGATCGCAACGACGGACGTGCCCACACGCCGCCGGAATGGCCCGGCCTCAGGCACCGGGTAGCAGCACGTCGTGCCGGGCGGCCCGATACGCTCCGGCAATCGCACGCGTCACGAACGTTTTGGCCCGCTGCACGGCCCGCACCAGCGAATCGCCCCGGGCCAGGCATGCCGTGATGGCGGCAGCATAGGTGCAACCGGTCCCATGCGTGTGCCGACCCGCAATCCTCGGGGCCTCCAACAGCAGCTCCTGCTCGCCGTCGTAAAAGAGGTCGAGCGCGGATTCGACCCGGCCCAGATGCCCGCCTTTGATCAACACCGCGCATCCGTACCGCTGGCGCAGCGTCCGGGCGGCTTCTCGAAGGTCTTCCACCTCCTGAAGCCGGCGCCCCACCAGCAGCTCGGCCTCCGGCAGGTTGGGCGTGATGAGGGTGGCTCGCGGCAGCAGCCGGCGCGTCAACACCTGCATGGCCTCCGGCCGCAACAGTGGCGCACCACTCGTCGCCACCATCACCGGATCCACCACCAGTGGCGGGTCTCCGGGGAAGCGAAATCGGGCCACCACTTGAATGATGGACGCCGAATACAACATTCCCGTCTTGATTGCGGCGGGCGGAAGTTCGGCGCAAACCGCTTCCAGTTGCGCGCGGACCATGGACGGCCGCAGGGCCTGCACGGCACGAACTTCACGCGGGTTCTGCGCCGTCACACAGGTGATGACCGTGGTTCCATGCACCTTCAGCGCGGCGAAGGTTTTGAGGTCGGCCTGAATGCCGGCGCCGCCGCCACTGTCGGAGCCGGCCACGGTCAACGCGATGGGACGGGTAACCGGGGAGTTCATGGAGAAGTGTTTCCGGACGGATCCGTGACCACGCTGGCATGCTCCCGCAGCCACAGGAGGTCTGCCGAGGGCCGGAAGGCCCAGTTGAGGTGTGTGATAAATCGCGACCTGGCCATTTGAAAGGTCCAGGGGTCGCGCCAGCGACGGACTTCCACGTGGCCGTCCGCAAAGGAAATCGGGGAAGCGTCCCCGTGCTCAACCGTGGGGAACTGATAAAAAACGGCGGTCATCGCCACGCCGAACGCAGAATGGCAGAGCCATTCGGGCGCCACATCCACGAATTGCAGGCGCTCGGACGGGGTCGCAGAGCCCAGTTCCGCAAGGGTGCGAAAGTTTGCATGACGCGGGCTCAGCAGGAATTCCCCGCCCCCCTCGGGCAGAGTCCAGCCCAGATAGGCGTTCAGGGCGTAGGACCGTACCTTGGCCGCGCCGTCAATTAGCAGACGATCGGCCGGGCATTTGTACACGGCCGCAGCGGGCAGATACGCCGCAAAGGCCGACACCGCGGGATCGGTCAACAGGGCTGCATTGGTCAACGTGGCCCGGTGCTCGGGCGCGGCGGCATGCGTGGCGCCAAGGACCCAAAGCCGGGTGTCCCCGACCGTCCCACGGGTTCCGTATCCGTTCGGGACCAGACGGTCGTTGTTGTCCTGGGCATATATCTGCCAGGTCAGGGCCAGCTGACGGAGATTCCCGACACACACCGTGCGCATGGCGCGTGCCTTGGCCCGGCCCAGGGCCGGCAGCAGCAGCGCCGCCAGCAGGCCGATCACCGCCACGGTCACCAGCAATTCCGTCAGGCTAAAGGCCCGAGCCCGGCTGTCACCCTTCAAAAGGGGCCAGTTGCTCGGCTTTTGATCTGCTTTCACGGTCGCCTGAGCCGCAGCCTACGTCATCTTGCCCCGCCGGGCAACCAGTCGAGAGTGCTTCCACAACAGGCTTTTGTGCGCCGCCCGTACCCGCACCCCGTAGGCTTTGAATCGCGCCATTGGATGAGCCGAACGCGCCCGGACCACGCTTGGGGGATTTCGGCATTGGATCAGGTCCCGCCTTGGAGACCTCCGCATCAATTCCCACGGCTGCACCCACCGCCTTTTGCCGTACGAAGCGTTGCCCCACGATCTTCAGAAAACCTCGTTGCCACGCACCGCAGCTGCCCTGCGGGGAGGGTGCCGGTGCGGGATCGAAAGCCGCAAAGCTCACACCTCTTCGAGGAAGGCAGGCAGAGTTCTCAGCGGGCATGGATTGCCCGGGGCCCCGGCTGGCGTCTGTGGGCTATGGCACGCGGGTCGTCGCTTGCATTTTCCCCCTTGCGCAGCAATGGAGCCCGTGCTATGTATACGCCGCACTGAACCGCGGGGTGGAGCAGCCTGGTAGCTCGCAAGGCTCATAACCTTGAGGTCGGTGGTTCAAATCCACCCCCCGCAACCAGATTTCGAGGCCGCCCTGACCTGTGAAGGTCAGGGCGGCTGCGTTTTTGCCCGCGCGCCCGTAGGGCGAAAGGCAGTGAAACGCGCGGTCCGCCTCAATCGGGGTCTTACCTCCTAGGCCCGAAGGAGTAGTGCTCGCAGGTAAGAATGCCGGGCCCTCTGCAAGACCCGTCCGACCTCACGTTCTGCGCATCCCGAGCCGGGGTTGGCGGCCTTGCGGATCCATTCGTTCATGACAGGGTGCGCGGTTGGTCCATGGCATTGGGCTTGCCGGCAGACAGGCCACCCACCCAGTCTGCCGGATCCGTTTTGGCCACCCTGCGGTCCAGCCGCGCATGGTGCTATCAATCGCAGGGGTGCCAGAAGCTTTCGCCTGCGGCTCCTGACGCAAAACTCGTCCCGGCCGCGCCCTTGTTGCCCGGTGCAGATCCGTGTGAAGCCAGCCCGGGCATGGAAGGTACCGCCCGGGACCGCCTCCAAAACGGGCCCGCCCTTTACAGGCTGCGGCGCCCACGCCTACTCTCCGTCGCACCGGCCCAACGGGAGCCCGGCAGAATCCTGCGCAGCTGAGGCGCGTGCATGCAAACGAAGCAGGTCGTTGCCGGGCGACCATGCCCGCGCGCGGATGGGTTGCCGAATGGGGCCGGCTCCGGAACCATGAACTGGCGCTGGCTGAGACCCTGGCCCTGGGTCGATACCCGGGCCGCCTTCGTTGCCGCCACCCCGCGCGGCGGGATGCTGCTCGATCTCGGCTCGTCCGACGGTGAAACGCTGCGGCACATGGCCGAATTGCGTCCTGATCTCCACTTCCATGCGGTGGACAAGGCCGGCACACCGGACGCGTATCCGGCAGGCTGCGAATTCGTCCGGGCCGACCTCGAACGCGATCCGCTCCCGTGGCCGGACGCCTCATTTGACGCGATTACCTGCATGCATCTGGTCGAGCACCTCCGTTCGTTGGACCTGCTGATGAATGAAGTGGCGCGCCTGCTCAAACCCGGAGGACGCGTTTACTTCGAAACCCCGCACCCCAAAACGCTCCAACTTCCCTCCATACGCTCGCTGCCCCGGCCGGTTCGCTTCACCCTCAACTTCTACGATGACCCCACGCACATTCGTGTGGTCCCAACGGTCGAACTGGCCGGGGAATTGGAACGACGCGGCCTGGTGGTGCTCGGCTCGGGCATTTCGCGCAACTGGCTGTTTGCGCTGAGCCACTGGATTCTGCGGTGGGGCCCCCCGGGTCGAAAACAGCTCACGGCCCGGGTCCACTGGCTGGGCTGGTCTGCGTGGGTGGCAGCCCGAAGACCCGCCGCGGCGGAACCACCGGCCCCGGCACAGCCCGGCCCACCCGATCGTCGTCCTTCTCCCCCATGAAACCGCGCCTTTTGGTTCTCGAACTCTGGGGCCTGGGCGACCTGGTGATCGCCTCGAGGTTTCTGCAAGCGGCCTCCGAGCGATTCGAGGTTACATTGGTGTCCAAACCGTTCGGCCGCGAATTGCAACCCCGGCTTTGGCCCGGTGTCCGGGTCCTGTCCCTCGTAGCTCCTTGGACCGCTTTTCGGGGAAAATACAGGTTCTGGCTCTGGCCGTGGCGGGAGCTGATCCGGATCACCCGACAACTGCGGCGCGCCCGATTTGAAGTGGGCGTTTCGGCGCGCTGGGATCCCCGGGATCATTTATGGCTGCGACTCGTCGGTGCACGGGAGAGGGTGGGTTTCCCCCGGCTGGGCAGCCACCGGTGGTTGACCCGTCCCCTGGCGTTGCCGGATCCCGAGGCCCACCGGTACGAGTACTGGCGGTGCCTGGCCCGGGCGTTGAACCTGGAGTTGCCGTCCCGGGAACAGCTTTCCCCTCCGCCTCGACCTCGCTCCCGCACCATCCTTGTCCACACCGGGGCCGGCCAGCCGGTCCGCGTCTGGCCGCTGGATCGCTACAAGGAACTCGTCGGCCGCCTGCGCGCCCGGGGCTGGCAGGTCCGGGTCGCTTGCGACCCGCCGCAGACTGCCTGGTGGCAGCAGGCCGGCGAGCGGGATGTCGCCACGCCCCAGACAGTGACCGCCCTGCTCGAGCTCATCGAAGCTGCCGACCTCTTCATTGGCAATGATTCCGGACCCGGTCACCTCGCCGCGATTTGTGGCCTCCCCACGTTCACCATTTTCGGCCCTCAATTGCCCGAATGGTTCGCGCCACTGCACCCGGCCGCGCAATGGATCGAAGGCCGACCCTGCCCGTTCAAACCGTGTTTCGATTACTGTCGCTGGCCCCGGCCCGTGTGTCTGGAGGGGCTTTCTGTGGAAGAGGTCTGGGCCGCGGTCGAACGCTTTCTCCAGGACGTCCGGCCGGGCGGTACTCCGGAATAAAAGGCCCGGCGCCACAGCCACCATCTGCCGGGCCCACACGACGAACCGAACTATTCCACCCGGAACTCGCGGCGAATCCCGTACTTTTCGATCCGTTTCCGCAACGTGGCCCGCGTAATGCCCAACAAGCGGGCCGCGCGCACCTGATTATCCCGCGTCTCCCTAAGGGCCTGCACCACCAGCTCACGTTCCACAGCCGGCAACACCTTGCGGTCCGGATGCCGGCGCGCCCACTCGAACAGGCGCCGCGCCAGGTGGACAACCTCTTCCTCGTCCCGCGCGGTTTCGGAGGTGCCTGCGTGTGCCTGCGACGCAGCTCCCGTGGCCGGACCGGGTTTGGGTTGCGGTGCCGCCCCGGCTCGCACCGGGCCCGCCGCGCCCTCCAAAACCTCCGGTGGCAGATCCTCCGGCAGGATGGCCTCCCCTTTGGCGATCACGGTGGCCCGCCGCAGCACGTTTTCCAATTCGCGCACGTTGCCCGGCCAGTGATAGTTCTCCAGCGCCCTCAGGGCCGCCGCAGTCAAAGACCTGGGAGTTTGCTTCTGTTCCCGCGCAAACCGCGCCAGAAAATACTCCACCAACAGGGGGATGTCCTCCCTGCGCTCCCTCAACGGGGGCAGATGAATCCGCACCACGTTCAGCCGGTAGAAAAGATCCTCCCGGAACTGCCGGCTCGCCACCATCTGCTCCAACGGCCGGTTCGTGGCCGCCAAAATCCGCACGTCCACCTGCAAGGTCTGGTTGCCGCCCACCCGCTCAAACTGTCCCGACTGCAACACCCGCAAAATTTTGGCCTGGGTGGACAGGCTCATGTCCCCAATTTCATCCAAAAACAACGTGCCCCGGTGACACTGCTCGAACTTGCCAATGCGCTGCTGCGTGGCACCCGTGAATGCCCCCCGTTCATGCCCGAACAGCTCGCTCTCCAACAGCCCCTCGGGGATGGCCGCACAATTTACTGCCAAAAACGGTTGCCCGGAACGACGACTGTGCTGGTAAATCGCCCGCGCCACCAGTTCCTTGCCCGTGCCGCTCTCCCCGGTGATCAGTACCGTGGCATCCGATGCCGCCAGTTGTCCGATCAGCTTGAACACCTGCTGCATGGCCTCACTCCGGCCCACCAGCCCGAGCGCATCCTCTTCCAGCCCGCCGGTCGGCCGGATGGCCACTGCCTGGCGCATGTCCCGCGCCGCCTTCAGCCCCTGCTGAATCACCGAACGCAGCCGGGCCATGTCGAACGGCTTCAGCAGATAATCGTACGCCCCCAGCTTCATCGCCTCGATGGCCGTCTGCGTGGTCCCGTAGGCCGTCATCAGAATCACCAACAGGCGGGGATCCATCTCTCGGATCCGCCGCAACGTCTCCAGCCCGCTCAATCCCGCCATGCGGATGTCCATCACCACCAAATCGGGGCGCACCCTCGGGATCATTCGCAACGCTTCCTCCCCGCTGGCTGCCTCCACCACCTCCAACCCCTCGCCCTCAAACAGGCGACGAAAGGAGTAGCGGACGTCCGCCTCGTCGTCCACGACCATCAACGTGCTCACACCCATACAGCCTCGGCTTAACATGTGACCTGACGGCATCGGGCTCCAGCCGAAAACCCGCCTTCCCCCCCGGCTGCCCCGGGGCAGGGTGACACCCCGGGCCTCTCTGCCTCCGACAGGCCGTGGCCGCATGAATGGCTCGACCTGACTGCAGGGGCCTCGAACCGTCCCGGGATTCGTGAATAGATCGGCCCGACCGGCTGTGCCGCTTGTTCTCCGGCACTTCGTCACCGGGTCCCGGGTCCCCGCCCCGTTGCGTATAACATCCTACCCGGCCGGGATTGCGCGTCGTGTCAGGTGGACCGACCGGGGTAACCGGTCCATCCGCAGCTGCCCCGGGCACGGACAGCCCCCTCCACCTCTTCGTGCCACGTGGCTTTCCTGAGAAACACAGGTGAGGGCACTCCAGCCGCGCGTGTATTTCGTCGGCACCCCGGCCGCCCGGCAAACCGGCCCTTCACTTGCGCCGGCCACCGCTTTGCGGCAGGCTCAGCACGCAAGGCATGAACCAGCCCGGTCATCTCCAGGATTGGCAGCCGGACAGTTGGCAACGGAAACCCGCCCGACAGCAGCCGGTCTACCCCGACCCGGCAGCGCTTCGAGCGGTCCTCGACCAGCTCAGCCAACTGCCACCCTTGGTGAGCAGTTACGAGATCGAAAACCTGAAGGGTCAGCTGGCCGCGGCAGCCCGGGGCGAACGTTTCCTCCTTCAGGGTGGAGATTGCTCGGAAACCTTTGCCGATTGCCAGTCCTCCATCATCGCCGGCAAGCTCAAGGTCCTTCTCCAGATGAGCCTCCTCATCGTCCACGACGCGCGAATCCCGGTCATTCGCGTCGGGCGATTTGCCGGTCAGTACGCCAAACCCCGTTCCTCGGACACCGAAACCCGAAACGGTCAGACGCTGCCCGTCTACCGCGGTGACCTGGTCAACCGACCCAACTTCGATCCGGACGATCGCACCCCGGATCCGGAACTGCTCCTGCGCGGTTACGAACGGGCCGCCCTCACCATCAACTTCATCCGCGCCCTGATCGACGGCGGGTTTGCCGACCTGCACCACCCCGAGAACTGGACCCTGAACTTCGCCCGGCCCGGCCCGGTCGCCGACGCCTATCAACAGCGGGTCCAGGCCGTGGCCCGGGCCATCGAGTTCATGGAAACCCTCACCGGGGGCGCCCCCATCCCGCAACTGCAGCGGGTCGATTTCTTCACCAGCCACGAGGGACTCCACCTGTTGTACGAACAGGCCCTCACACGACAGGTCCCACGCCGAACCGGCTGGTACAATCTGGGCACCCACTTCCCTTGGATCGGCAATCGCACCCGCGACCCCAACGGCGCTCACGTGGAGTACTTCCGCGGCATCCGCAATCCCATTGCCGTCAAGATCGGACCTCCGATCACCGAGGAGGAACTGGTAACGCTCTGCGACCTGCTCGACCCCGGACATGAACCCGGACGCCTCACCCTCATCACCCGCTTTGGCGCCGACCGGGTGGCCTCCGCCCTGCCTCCCCTGGTCGAAGCTCTCCAACGACGGGGACGTCGTGTCCTCTGGGTCTGCGATCCCATGCATGGGAACACCGAGACCACGGCCTCCGGACTCAAAACCCGGCGATTCGAGCGAATCCTCCAAGAGCTGGAAACCACCTGCGAGATCCTTTATCAAGCCGGTCTGCCGCTGGCCGGCGTGCACTTCGAACTGAGCGGAGAAGACGTGACCGAGTGCCTCGGAGGCGCCTGCGGCCTGACCGAAGCCGACCTGACCCGGGCCTACCGCAGTCCGGTGGACCCGCGCCTCAACTACGAGCAATCCCTGGAAATGGCACTCCATCTGGCCCGGCTTCTCCAGCGCAGGCCCGGAGCCCGGGGCACCCGGGTCTTCGTCGGAACCAATCCCGCAACCCAACCTCCATCCGTAACCGACAAACCCCTTGTTCGAACATGACCCTGCAAGAAGCCATCGAGTTGCTCGAGGCCTTCCGCGCCGACCGCATCAGTCGCGAAGAAGTCCTGCAAGCCCTTCAAAAAGCTCCACTGGCGGACCTGGGCTTTGCCAAGGTGGACCTGCACCGCGGACTCCGTCAGGGCTTTCCCGAGGTCATTTTCGGCCAGGGTAAGACCCCGGAACAGGTGGTGGCCATCGCCGAAACCCTCTTACGCCAGGGCGAACGCGTCCTGGCCACCCGCCTCACCCCCGAACACGCCCGCCAAATACTCCGCCGGTGGAACCACGCCGTGTGGCACGAGACCGCCCGCTGCGTCACCATCGACCCCAAACCCCTGCCCAAACGACCCGGCACCATCGTCGTCGTCAGCGCCGGTACCAGTGACCTGCCGGTCGCGGAAGAAGCCGCCATAACCGCCGACATCATGGGCAACCACGTCCAGCGCATCCACGACGTGGGCGTGGCAGGTTTGCACCGACTCCTCGGCCGACTCGAGGACCTGCGCCGGGCCCATGTGCTCATCGTGGTCGCCGGCATGGAAGGTGCCCTCCCCAGCGTGGTGGGCGGACTCGTCAACCGGCCCATCATCGCCGTGCCCACCAGCGTCGGTTACGGCGCCCACCTGGGCGGCCTGGCCGCCCTGCTGGCCATGCTCAACAGCTGCGCCAGCGGCATCACCGTGGTCAACATCGACAACGGCTTTGGAGCCGGGTTCGCCGCCAGCCAGATCAACGCCCTGGTGGCCGAACACATGACGCGTACAGCCGCATCCGAACCCAACACCACGGCCTGACAACCCACCACGATCACACCCATGGACCTCCTCTACCTCGACCTCTGCGCCGGCATCAGCGGCGACATGCTCCTGGGCGCACTGTTTGACCTCGGCGTGGACCCCCGGTACGTGGAATCCGAGCTTCGCAAGGTGCCGCTGGGTCCCTGGCACTGGCATGTTTACCGATCCACCCATGGCGCCATCGCCGGACACCGGGTGGAAGTTCATCCAACCCATGCGGGCCCAAACCCTCACGACACCTCACACCCTCACCCTCACGAGCCGGGCTCCCAACATCATCAGCACCGGACATTTCGTGAAATCCAACAACTGATCGAGACAAGTTCGCTCTCACCCTGGGTTCGGCAAAAGGCCGTGGCCCTGTTCCGGCGCATTGCCGAGGCCGAAAGCCGTATCCACGGCCAGCCCCTCGACACCGTCCATTTCCACGAGGTCGGCGCAGTGGACTCGCTGGTGGACATCCTCGGCGGTTGCATCGCGCTCGAGTCCCTCGGCCGTCCGCGGGTGGAAGCCGGCCCCGTGGTCGACGGAACCGGCTGGATCGATTGTGCCCATGGACGGTTTCCCCTGCCGGCTCCCGCCACACTGGCCATCCTGGGGGCACGGGGCATCCCCATAAGCCAGTGTGAAGAACCTTATGAGCTCGTCACCCCAACCGGCGCCGCCTTCCTCGCCGAGTTCGTCGAACGCTTCGGCCCCATGCAAAACCTCGTCGCCCAACGGATCGGTTTCGGGCTGGGCCAGCGCGTCCTTCGTACCCGACCCAACGTGCTGCGGGCGGTCTTGGGCCCCTTGACCCCGCCCGCAGCGGACGCGCAGGGCCGGTGGGATTGGGAACAGGACGAGGTGGCCGTGCTGGAAACCAACCTCGACGACGCCACCGGCGAACAGCTCGGTCGCTTCATGGAACTCGCCCTCCAGGCCGGCGCATGGGACGTGTTTTACGCGCCCGTCCAGATGAAAAAACATCGCCCCGGTGTGTGGCTCACGGTCCTGTGCCGCCCGGCCGATGCCGATCGCCTGACGGAGTTGATCCTGCGCGAAACACCGGCACTGGGCGTGCGGCGCAGCGTTCGCGAACGTCGCAAGCTCCGGCGGCACACCACGGAAGTACAAACAGCGTACGGCGCCGTACGCGTGAAATGCGGCCTGTTAAACGGCCGTGTGGTGCAGCTGAAGCCCGAATGGGACGACTGCTGCCGGCGCGCCATGGAGCACGGGGTTGAGGCCAGGACCGTTTGGCAGGCCGCTGTGGCCGCGGCTTTGTCGGCCGCGGCGCAACCGGTTGAAACCGAGGGCTGACGAGCCGAGATTTTTTTAAAAAAACCTCTTGCGCCGGCGAGGGAACCTGCGTACGGTATCGCGCGTTCTTTGCGAAGACGGCCCGCAAAGATTGGCCGGCCCGGTTCCCCGAAGGGGGATAAAAAAAGACGAAAAAAGGCTGTTGACAAAAACCGGGCAGCCCAATAGATTCAAACGCGAAATTCGACGGCTGCGTGAGGCCGGTTCGAAAAAGCGAACACGGCACGCAGCTGTGTCGTCCGAGAGCGGGCAAAAGAGGATTTTGCGGGTTGGTAAACAACCCGGCGTTCTTTGAGAGTTGAATTGTGCGACAAGTGCGAGCCCCTCTGGCGCTGGTCGGCAGGTGACCAGCACCGGAGTTTCAGCCGATACGGCGGCCGGTCCTTCGGGACCGGTGACGGAATCAGACCTGCGTGTTTTTTGACACGGAGAGTTTGATTCTGGCTCAGAACGAACGCTGGCGGCGTGGATAAGACATGCAAGTGGAACGCTGGCCGTCGGGTAGCAATATCCGGCGGCTGGAGTCGCAAACGGGTGAGTAACACGTGGGTAATCTGCCGCGAAGACCGGTATAACCCGCCGAAAGGTGGGCTAATTCCGGATGTGGTCCTGCGGGGGCATCCCTGCGGGATTAAAGGGTGGGGACCGCAAGGCCTGCCGCTTCGCGAGGAGCCCGCGGCCTATCAGCTAGTTGGTAGGGTAACGGCCTACCAAGGCTAAGACGGGTAGCTGGTCTGAGAGGACGACCAGCCACACTGGGACTGAGACACGGCCCAGACACCTACGGGTGGCAGCAGTCGAGAATCTTCCGCAATGGGCGAAAGCCTGACGGAGCGACGCCGCGTGGGGGATGAAGGGCTTCGGCTCGTAAACCCCTGTCATCCGCGACCAAACCCGCCGACCTAATACGTCGGCGGCTGATGGTAGCGGAAGAGGAAGGGACGGCTAACTCTGTGCCAGCAGCCGCGGTAATACAGAGGTCCCGAGCGTTGTTCGGATTCACTGGGCGTAAAGGGTGCGTAGGCGGTCGGGTAAGTCTGACGTGAAATCCCGGAGCTCAACTTCGGAACTGCGTCGGAAACTGCCCGGCTTGAGGGTTGGAGGGGGGACCGGAATTCTCGGTGTAGCAGTGAAATGCGTAGATATCGAGAGGAACACCGGTGGCGAAGGCGGGTCCCTGGACAACCCCTGACGCTGAGGCACGAAAGCTGGGGGAGCAAACAGGATTAGATACCCTGGTAGTCCCAGCCCTAAACGGTGCACGCTTGCCGTGGGCGGATTCGACCCCGTCCGTGGCGAAGCTAACGCGTTAAGCGTGCCGCCTGGGGAGTACGGCCGCAAGGTTGAAACTCAAAGAAATTGACGGGGGCCTGCACAAGCGGTGGAGTATGTGGCTTAATTCGATGCAACGCGAAGAACCTTACCTGGCCTTGACATGCACGTGGTAGGAGCCCGAAAGGGTGACGACCCCGCAAGGGGAGCGTGCACAGGTGCTGCATGGCTGTCGTCAGCTCGTGTCGTGAGATGTTGGGTTAAGTCCCGCAACGAGCGCAACCCCTGCGTCCTGTTGCCACCCGGCCGCAAGGCCGGAGCACTCTGGACGGACTGCCTCGCTTCAACGAGGAGGAAGGTGGGGATGACGTCAAGTCAGTATGGCCCTTATGGCCAGGGCTGCACACGTACTACAATGCCCGGTACAATGGGTCGCAACACCGCAAGGTGGAGCTAATCCCCAAAAACCGGGCCCAGTTCAGATTGTCGGCTGCAACTCGCCGGCATGAAGCTGGAATCGCTAGTAACGGCGCATCAGCTACGGCGCCGTGAATACGTTCCCAGGCCTTGTACACACCGCCCGTCACACCACGAAAGCCGGCTGTGCCCGAAGTCGCCCTTCGGGGTGCCGAAGGCATGGCTGGTGATTGGGGTGAAGTCGTAACAAGGTAGCCGTAGGGGAACCTGCGGCTGGATCACCTCCTTTCTACGGAGATCAAGGGTCCCGGCAACGGGATTCCGAAGGTCGAACCTCCGCTGCGGCGGAGGCCGGTGGTTCGCCTTGTCGCACAATCCAGCCCTCAGAGGACGCCGGGTTGACCCGACGTCCGAGGGTCCTCGGACCCGGGGCGGTCCGCGTGGGGCTGTAGCTCAGTTGGTAGAGCGGCAGCTTTGCAAGCTGTAGGTCGGGAGTTCGAGTCTCCTCAGCTCCACCAGGGTTTGCGCTGCCGCCCGGGCGCGCGCCGACGGGCGTGTAGCTCAGTTGGTTAGAGCATGCGCTTGATAAGCGCAGGGTCACTGGTTCAAGTCCAGTCACGCCCACCAACGCTCCGCAGGGATTTGAAACGACCGGGCTGTATCGCGCAGGCACTGCGCGGTCGGCAATCCGAGTCGGTGGTTCTTTGAAAACTGCGCATAGTGTCATCAGGGCAGATTCCAGTTCGCCGAGTCCTCCTTGAGGAATCCGGGCAACCGGTTTCCCGCAAGGGGCCAGACTTTGCGATCAAGCTACGAAGGGCTTGGGGTGAATGCCTTGGTGCCAGGAGGCGATGAAGGACGTGGCAAGCTGCGATAAGCCCCGGGGAGCCGCAAGCAGGCGTTGATCCGGGGATCTCCGAATGGGGCAACCCGACCGGGGTAATACCCGGTCATCACCGGATGAATGCATAGTCCGGTGAGGCGACACCCGCTGAAGTGAAACATCTCAGTAAGCGGAGGAAAAGAAACCGAATGGGATTCCCTGAGTAGTGGCGAGCGAAAGGGGAACAGGCCAAACCGGGGGGACTTGTCTCCCCGGGGTAGCGGGACCTCCATCAGGGGATGCGCCAGAGGTTAGCCGAACGCTCTGGAAAGGGCGGCCATAGACCGTGACAGCCGGGTAGGCGAAAACCCGAGGCCCCCCGGAGGGATCCCAAGTAGCACGATGCACGTGAAACTTCGTGCGAATCCGCCCGGACCACCGGGTAAGCCTAAATACTCCCTGGCAACCGATAGTGCACCAGTACCGTGAGGGAAAGGTGAAAAGAACCCCGATGAGGGGAGTGAAACAGATCCTGCAACCCCATGCCTACAAGGTGTCGGAGCCGCCGCAAGGCGGTGACGGCGTGCCTTTTGCATAATGAGTCCGCGAGTTATTGTCCGCGGCGAGCTTAAGGCCCTCAGGGCCGGAGGCGAAGCGAAAGCGAGTGCGAACAGCGCGTTGAGTCGCGGGCAATAGACCCGAAGCGGAGGTGATCTACCCTTGGGCAGGCTGAAGCCTGGGTAACACCAGGTGGAGGGCCGAACTCGTGGATGTTGAAAAATCCTGAGATGACCTGAGGGTAGGAGCGAAAGACTAATCAAACCCCGTGATAGCTGGTTCTCCCCGAAATCGCTTGAGGGCGAGCGTCGGGCCAGTACCCGGAGGAGGTAGAGCACTGAATGGCTTAGGGGGCCCACCAGCCTACCAAAACCAATCAAACTCCGAATGCCTCCGGTTCCAGTACCCCGGCAGTCAGGCTACGAGCGATAAGGTCCGTGGCCGAGAGGGCAACAGCCCAGACCACCGGCTAAGGTGCCTCAAGGCGGTTTAGTGGAAAGGATGTGACGTCGCTTAGACAGTGAGGATGTTGGCTTAGAGGCAGCCATCATTTAAACAGTGCGTAACAGCTGACTCATCGAGCGATGTCGCGCCGAAAATGATTGGCGATCAAACCGCCTACCGAAGCCGTGGATCCGCAGCCGGTACGCCGGCGGCGGATGGTAGGGGAGCGTGACCGGTGCTGTGAAGCGGGAGGGAGACCGACCGTGGAGCGCCGGCCAGTGAGAATGCGGACACGAGTAGCGATAAACCGGGTGAGAATCCCGGTCGCCGTAAACCCAAGGTTTCCTGGGCCAGGTTCGTCCGCCCAGGGTTAGCCGGGAGCTAACACGAGGCCGTAGGGCGTAGTGGATGCACAGCAGGTTAATATTCCTGCGCCGGGCAAGGAGTTGGCCTGAAGGGGACGCATGGAAAGACGCCGGCTAGGCAATCGAATGCTGAGCTTAGGCTTCGGCCGAAGCGCACCGGTGTTGACCGTGCCGAGAAAAGCCTTCAGGTGCGCCTTGTCCGCCCGTACCGGAAACCGACACAGGTGGGTGGGTGTCAATGCACTCAGGCGCGCGAGAGAAACCTCTCTAAGGAACTCGGCAAATTGGCCCCGTAACTTCGGGAGAAGGGGTGCCCCCCGGGCCCGCCGCAAGGCGGGAACGGTGTGGGCCGCAGTGAACGGCGCTTGGCGACTGTTTAACAAAAACACAGCTCTCTGCAAAGTCGTGAAGACGACGTATAGGGAGTGACACGTGACCAATGCGGAAAGATGAAAGCGCTCGGTTAGCCGCAAGGCGAAGCCGCGCGCCTAAGTCCCCGCGAATGTCGGCCGTAACTATAACGGTCCTAAGGTAGCGAAATTCCTTGTCGGGTAAGTTCCGACCTGCACGAATCGTGTAACGACCGAGCGACTGTCTCGGAGAGGTTCTCGGCGAAACTGTAATGGCGGTGAAGATGCCGCCTGCCCGCAGTAGGACGGAAAGACCCTATGCACCTTTACTGTAAGCTCGTATTGGGTTCTGGTTGGTGCTGCGTAGCGTAGGTGGGAGGCTTGGAAGCGGGGGCTTCGGTTCCCGTGGAGCCGCCAATGAAACACCACTCTGCGCCAATTAGGATTCTAACCCCGACCCGTGAAGCCGGGCGGGGGACAGTGCGAGCGGGTCAGTTTGACTGGGGCGGTTTCCTCCTAAAAGGTAACGGAGGAGCGCGAAGCTCGGCTCAGCACGGTTGGCAACCGTGCGGTGAGGGCATGGCCAGAAGCCGGGTTAACTGCGAGACCTACAAGTCGAGCAGGTGCGAAAGCAGGCCCAAGTGATCCGGCGGTTGAATGTGGAATCGCCGTCGCTCATCGGACAAAAGGTACGCTAGGGATAACAGGCTGATCGGGCCCAAGAGTTCACATCGACGGCCCGGTTTGGCACCTCGATGTCGGCTCATCGCATCCTGGGGCTGGAGAAGGTCCCAAGGGTCCGGCTGTTCGCCGGTTAAAGCGGTACGCGAGCTGGGTTCAGAACGTCGTGAGACAGTTCGGTCCTTATCCACTGTGGGCGCAGGAGGCTTGAGGGATTCCTTCCCTAGTACGAGAGGACCGGGAAGGACGCACCTCTGGTGTGGCAGTTGTCCCGTCAGGGGCAGCGCTGCGTAGCCATGTGCGGAAGGGATAAGCGCTGAAAGCATCTAAGCGCCAAGCCCCTCCCAAGATGAGGCCTCCCGGACCGCAAGGTCCCTGAAGACCCCCGGAAGACTACCGGGTTGATAGGCCAGACGTGTAAGCGGAGCAATCCGTTCAGCCGACTGGTCCTAATCGGTCGTGCGGCTTGATCGTTTATCCGCCCCTCATGCGGATGAACGATTTCGGCTCGGCGCACCGGGTCAGCCCGTGCACTGTGCGCAGTTTTCAGAGAACAGCTCTTTTCCAGATGGATTTCAGCGGTCCCGGCAGGGGAAAAGGCCTGCGGGACGGGATCAACGGATTTCCTGGTGGCCATGAAGCGGTGGAACCACCCGTTCCCATTCCGAACACGGCCGTGAAACGCCGCATTGCCGATGGTAGTGGTTGTCGAGCTTCCGCGAGAGTAGGTTGCTGCCAGGAGTTTATCTCCAAACGGCCGGAACTTCGTAGTTCCGGCCGTTTGCTTTTTTCGAAGCGGGCTCCCGGCAGGTCCCCTTGGATTGAGGCCGGTCATCGAACGGCCCAACGGATCGGCCGGCCATCCTGCAGGGTCGGGTTGTTGAAACCTCATCGCCGCGCATCCACGTGATGCCGTGCAGAAAACTGCCCGGTCGAACAACTCCGGGCCCTCGAGGCCCGAACGGTTCCGCGCAGTGCAACCGGTGTTGCGCAGGTTGTTCACCCGGGAATGCCGGGCGGACCGTGCATCGGTTGTGTCCACGTGAGGAATTGCCGGGCCGGAGTTCGCGTCGGGACCGGGGCATGCCGCGCGCACGGATCGTGGGTTTGTGTGAAATCAGCGGCTGGCTGCGTCGGCTCAACACGCCGCCCGGCTCGTTGGATGCAACCCGCCTGAACGAGTTAACGAGTTAAAGCCACACGCCCGGATCGCAACCTTGATCGGAACAACCCGTTCCGTTATCAACCGGTTCCCAAGCCCGTGGAAGGAAAAGACGATTGGAGAACCGGGGGCCGGACGAAAGTTGGGGATTCACGCCGATTCGCCGCGCGTCGGACGTGCAACAGGGTCCCTGCAACTGCCAGCTCGGTGGGCTTTTCGGTTATGACGAGAAGCATCCGCTCCAGTCTCCGCTCCCGGAGCCGTTACAACGCGGCCTTCCTTGACGAGCAGTTCCCGGAGGGAAAAACCAGTGCCCTAACACCGTGCAGCTCTTCGCCGGCGTGGCCCCAAGCCACGTAGACGGGAGCTGGACCACTTCCTCCGGTTTCCTGCAGCAGCTGTCACGGACAGCCCCTCCAGGTAGATGAAGGCCATTTGCAGGGTGAAATCTTTGGCGAAGGCCCCAAGCCACTTGCGGCACTTGGTCGTTGAGACAGCCGAGGTCTCGAGGACATGGCGGTGGCCCGGCAGCAGGGACAAGACCTCTGCCGCCATGGGCTGGCGGATTCTTGTAAAGTCAACAGCCATGGCCAGTGTCGCGCCGTTCCAGCGGGCGGCGCCGGTAGGAGGGCAGGGAGGAGCGGCAATACCCGTATTCCGTGGCCTGGGGGACAATTTCTTGAAAGCTGATGCCGGCCTCCAAAATGCGGCGACACAAGCAGCTTTCCCTGCCACCGTTTCCTGCAGGAAGGACCGCTGGCTCCCGGGCAGAAGGAACCGGATGACCAAGGTCACGGTGCCCTTCATTGGCTCTCTCAGCAAGACGTGCAGGGCATTCTGGTCGATGGGGCACCTTTTTCTGTTGTGTCCCCGCGCGACACAGACCTCTGTTCATGATTCCTTACACGACCCGGCGAGTGCGGCCTTAGAGGTGGTTGGTGGTGCGATGGAACCGGGTCCGGCGAGGAGACCGGGCCGATCAAGCGGGCGCCCGGCCGGGCTGGCAACGGGATCTGTAGTGATGTCCGGCGGGGCGAGGCTTTAAACCGGGGAAAACCGTGCATTGGGAAAACGGCAGGCACGTTGGCAGTTGGTGTCGGGTGAACCCGAGGTTGCGTCAAACGCACGGGGTTGGCAACGGCTAGGCGCACCGGTTGCTTCGGAGTTTATAACCGGCATTACGGCCTCGCCCGTGGAAGGGCTAAAGCCGTTCATCCGGGGAAGGCTGCATAGTGCAACCTGGTCTCGAGGTGTCGGGAACGGTTTCGATGGCGGCGTTGGTACCTTTGCAGCGCAAGGCCGTGGGCATGAAGCAGTGGATTCCGGCTGCTCGGGCGGGACGGTCGAAGCGCCATCGGACCGGCTCAAGGGCATGCAAATGATGAGTCTGGAGACCGCATCAGGGGTGCGGTGCGTGGCATGTCCGATCTCCGCCGACTCGAGCACAGGCGCCGGGAGCCTTGCCGACGTGGTTTGGGCCGGTGTTATCTCCGACTCAACCGATCCTTCGCCGGTGGAGAATCAGTGTGGTGACCGGCCCAACGCACAAGCTGCACACCTCGCCGCTGTTCACAGAAGCGGCCTGCTGAGGTAGAACAACCCTGAGGATGCTGCCGGGGCTTTCGCACTATTACCAGCCCTCCTGGCCCGGAGAATGCAGGGAGTCGAAGTCGAGACTGTCGGCGCTGTCCCTACCAGTGGTTCGGGAATCTCCGAATGCCCGAATACGACCGCGTCGCTATTTCAGCGGAATTTGGCGTGTATGTCCGGTTTCCTATGCAGCCAGGTCCCAGGGACCCGCCGGACACTCTTTCCCGCCGGTCCTACCCGTTGCGACGCCTGCGCCACAATGCCAGGCCCGCCAGCCCGGTTGCCGTCAGGGCCAGGACGGAGGGCTCGGGTATCGGGGCATAAAGGACTTGCAGATTCTCGTACCTGATTTCCAGCGCGCTGAGCGAGGCGCCGCACAGCATTCCCACGCGGTCAAACGCCATCGTGGACGGGCTGGTATCCAGCAGGTTGGCTCCGGTTACGGAGTAAAGCTGTCCCAGGGCGTTGGTACCGGTGATGCTGAAGTTGAAGGTGAGCTGGTTGGCGTCGCTGCGCTCAATGTCGAGGAGGAAATTGTACGTCCCGGGTGAGAAATTCGTTCCCGATCCCGGGCCCGAGCCATTCCAGTTGATGGAGGCCCCGGTACCGGAAGCATACATGCCCGTGTTTGGATCGGCCCGTTCGTACAAAGGACTTGTGGTGGTGCCACTGCCGGCTCCTATGAAGTAGCCCAACCAGTTTGTTCCCTGCGTTTGCGGCGGCGGGTTGCGGTCGCCCTTGTAAAAGAGCCCGATCCGCCATTGAACGTTGCCGTAGTCCTGGGAGGCACCCGCACCACCTCCGGTAAAGACGGCCGTCCCGCTCAGCGTGAGCCGGTCACCAACGTTGTCGAGACTCAATGTCGTTGGTGTGTCCCCGATGGTGGAGTTTGCGAAAAACTGGTACAGCCGTACGGTCGGATTAGTGCCGTTGATAAACGTTGTGATCGGGTAGGCATTGGCGACGCTGACCGGCGCCACCTGCAGGTTGGTGTCCACAACCCAGTTGGCCACATTGTAGGCCTGGGCGTTCGCTTGGGGCACCCGAGCGAAACTGGTCAAGAGCAGGGGAATCATGCCCAGGGCGAGGCTTCTCCAGGCAGTTCGATTTTGACGCATAGTCCTTGCGAGGTTTTGACGGTTTGTTCTCGGTCAGCTGGCGATCAAGGGCCCGTACATCGCGCCTTTCGCCGTCTGCCAAATGGCAGACTGGGCGCCAGACTAGGACGCTCGATCCGTTTTGTCAAACCACCGCTCCAGAGGTCGGCGTGTAGGGGCGCAACGCAGGTTTTTGCAGGGTCGAAGCGGCGTGAGGGAACAGGAGCAACCGGCGCCCGTTGCACCAGAACTTTGCACGCACAGCAGCGCTTCATCCGCAGCCGGATTCCAGAATTACCCGGGCCACTTGAACCGGCGTTGTGTCTGCCCGGAGGTCAGCTCCACAGCCCCGCTACCCATCGGCTCTCCGGCCCGAGAGTGTACACACTGCCAATGCTCATTGTGGTACGCGACCTTTCTGGCTACTGTCCCGGTGCTCGACCCGAGAGGGAGTCCGTCCAACGCTTCATCCAATTGCCGGGTCACTTCTGACGGCCAGTTTGCTTTTGCGCTGGCGCACTGGCGGCTTGAGCGACCCGGTGAATCTGCCCTTCTCTTCGCCCCAAAACTACCGCCCTGCCGCAGCCGTGCTCCAGCAGTTGGTGGTCATCCAGTCGTTCTCCGGCCTGCGGCAGGTGCTCGTCGGGCAGCCGCCAAATCGACACCGTCCCGTCGCCCGGTACCAGTGCGTTGGCCACCCCCAGCCCCCCGCTGGAACGCTTCGCCCTGCAGATGCTGGAGTAGAGCGCTCGATCGCTGGCGCGGGAGCACGTAGCCGTACCGGGCGACGACCGTCCGACCGCCTGCCGTCTGCCGGCAATGATCCGGGCGCAGGACCGTGCCGGTGAGAACCCGGTGCCAGCGTGCCGGCTCAGTGCCTTGGCGGGGGGGTTGGCGCTTTGACTCCGGCCGTCGCGTTTTCGCAGGCTCCAAGCGTCCGGTGCAACCATGTGTTAGGGTTCGAGGGCCTGGCCCGGTTGGCGGGGACCGGTTGCGGCGTGTGCGCCTTGTCGGTTGCGCACTCCTCGGGGACGGCGCCCTTGCGTTTGGCTTGGCGGTCGAGGGTGGCCGGGGGGCGGTTTGACCCGGCTCAACCGCTCCAGCGCGGCGCCGGCATCGGCAAAGGGCAGTTTGCTGGCAACCGGCACCGTCAGAGCTTCCGCGGCGGGTGTCGGCGCCGGCTCCAAGGGCGTTGGCAAGCCGGGCCGCCTCCAGGTTCACGTAGCCCTGGTTCACCCGGAGCCAGGCTCGGTTGTGCTACTCCCCATGGGCATGGTCGTAGTTGCACCACGGCCGTGCCCGGGTCAGAAGCACCGGTCGAGAGCGGTGACGGAGGTAGGGCACCCAGTGATGGTTGAGGAGCTGTCCGCCGTTGTCGCAGTCCAGTTCCCAGAAGGCAGAGGGCAGCCACGCGACCAAACCGCGGATTTGGGACAAAGTGCTGTATTGACTGCGGTATTGGACCGCGCACAGGCCGGTCCAGTGAAAGTGCCGGTGCCCCCGCGTCGAGCGTCCACAGGTGCCGCCGATCATCCAGGTAGCTGCTGCACCCTCCGTGTTCACCTCCGGCCAGTCGGGCTTGAAGGTCGGCACCAAGGTGTCGGGGTGCTACGATCCAAGCCGGCCCAACAGCCGGCCCGTCGACCGTAGTGCAGCCGATCTAGCGCGCAAGGCGCTGATGGCAGCCGTGCGGTGGTAGTCCAACAAGCTGACCGCTTGGTCGAGCCGTTGACGTTTGTAAAGCCTGCCGGCCCGGGCATAAGCACGCCGCAGTTTTCTCGGCAGTCTGGGTTCGGCCAGTGCACCCATTTGGTGTTCATGGTACGTAACTCCGGCGTTTCGCGTCACGACCCGTTTCCGCGACCGGGCTACCCCCAGGGTAACAGTCTCCTTGGACTCAATTACCCACCCAACTCCAGCCCATCGAAATACGGAAACAGACTTGACCAATTTGCCGACAGCAGGTACGCACGGGGTAACTCTGGAGACGAAGCTCAAGGCTGGCTGGTTCCTTGGACTTCTACGCGCACACGGCCGAAGACGAATCCGGGCGCCCCTTGCCGGTGGGATCCGGAAAGTGGCAGCCGCTGGCAACACACCTGCGCAACGTCGCGGCGCTGGCCCGGCGCTTCGCTGAACCCCTCGCCCTTGCGGCCGAAGCCGAACTGGCCGGCCTGCTGCATGATTTGGGCAAGTACCGCATCGAATTCCAACAAATGCTTCGCGGCCAGCGAAGCAGCAGCGCCGACACTCAGCACGCCGTCTTTGGCGCAGCTTGGGCTTTTGACTGTGTCCCACGCGAAGGCAAGCTCGCTGGAACAGCCTTCGCCATCGCCGGCCACCACGCTGGCCTGCATGACGTCGGAGACCTGCAGCAGCTTGTCCGAAGTGCACACCTGCACCCGGTCGAAACGTCTGCCAAACTGGTTCGCCTGCTCGAAGGCGAATTGGGCCCGCTGCCGCCTGCGCCCGACCCACCGACCTGGGTGTCAGATGCGCTGGCGACCGATCTCTACATCCGAATGCTCTTTTCTTGCCTGGTGGACGCGGACCGTCTTGACACCGCCTACTGGCCGGCTGCACCGCCGCCTGACAAGCCGCTCGATACGGAACGCCTGCTCGACGCGCTGCAGGCCGAGCGCCGCCGAAAGAACGAAGCCAACCCGAACAGCCCGCTCGCCGCGCTTCGCAACCGCATCTTCGATGCCTGCCTGGCGCGCGCTGCGCAGCCCCAGGGCTTTTTCTCGCTCACCGTGCCCACCGGCGGCGGCAAAACCCTTTCCTCGATGGCCTTCGCACTTGCTCATGCCAAAGCCCACGACCTGCGCCGCGTCATCGTCGTCATTCCCTACCTATCCATCATCGAGCAGAACGCTGCCGAGTATCGGCGCATCTTCGGCGATGAAGTTGTCCTGGAAAATCACTCCGGCGTCAGCCCGCCGCCGGACCAACGCGAAGAGGAGAAATCCCGCCTCGAACTGGTCTCGGAGAACTGGGACGCGCCGGTCATTGTCACCACTTCCGTCCAGTTTCTCGAATCCCTTTTTGCCGCTGCGCCGGCACGCTGCCGCAAGCTTCACCGCATCCCCCGCTCGGTTGTCGTTTTCGACGAAGTGCAAACCCTGCCGGTGCATCTGCTCGCGCCGTGTTTCAATGTCTTTCGCGAGTTGCAGCGAAACTACGGCGTCAGCTTCGTTTTCTGCTCCGCTACACAACCGGCCTTTCGGCGCGCGGGTTCGTTGCCGGAAGACTTCTTCGAACCGCACGAACTGCGCGAAATCGCTCCTGACCCGCCGACGCTCTTCCGGCAATTGCGGCGTGTGGACTACCGTCTGCCCGCTCCCGGCGAAACGCTCGACTGGCCGACGCTGGCCGAACGCCTCGCAGCGCACCGCCAGGCACTGTGCGTTGTGAATCTTACCCGCCACGCTCGGGAACTCTGGGAAGAACTGCGCCGCCAGCAGCCTGACGAGCCGCCACCGATCCATCTCTCCGCCGCCATGTGTCCTGAGCACCGTTTGGGGTTGATCGAGGAAATCCGCCGACGCTTGCGCGAAAATGAACCCTGTCGCGTCATCTCCACCCAGCTCATCGAAGCTGGTGTGGACGTGGATTTTCCCGTGGTCTGGCGCGCGCTGGGGCCGCTCGATGCCATCGTCCAGGTTGCCGGCCGTTGTAATCGCGAAGGTCGGCTGGCAACCGGCGAGGTGCACGTCTTTCGTCCTGCCGACCACAAGCTACCGCCGGGCGTGTATCAAGCGGCAGCTGACCAGGCCGCTGTCATCCTCGCACGGCTCGGTCATGACCCGAACGCCTCTCAGCGATTGGCCACCGACCCCCAATTGTTCGCCGAATACTTTCAGTCACTGTACCAGGTCGTAAATACCGACTACTCAAAGCGTGGCGAAACCACGATCCAGGAGGACCGCAAGCAGCTCCGCTTTCGTCAGGTTGCTGCCAAGGCCAAAGTGATCTCCGATGAGGGGCGGCCTGTGATCGTTTCCCGCGACAGCCACGGCAAGGCTTACGCCGCGCCGCTCATAGAGGAAATCCGCGCCCGAACGCCCGCACCGGGCCAGCCCCGGTTCACCCGTGACGACCTCCGCAGCCTGCAACGCTTCATGGTCAACGTCCCGTCACAGAACTTCGCACGATTGGAGGCGCTCCACGCCGTCCAGCCACTCCTGCCCAACCTCGAACTCCACGTCCTGGATGACGGCTTTTATCACCCCGAACTCGGCCTTGTCATCGAAAACCGGCCGTTGGACGATTTTATCGCATGAAAACAAACCACCACATTACCATTCGGGTTTGGGGCGACTTCGCCTGTTTCACCCGCCCTGAAATGAAAGTCGAGCGCGTCAGCTACCCCGTCATGACGCCATCCGCCGCACGCGGCATCCTCGAAGCCATCTTCTGGGAACCGCAGATGTACTACCTTGTTGACGCCATTCGCGTCGTCAAAAAAGGCCGCTGGTTCTCGTTTCGGCGCAACGAGGTCATCAAGGTCATCAGCCTCGATAGCGCCAAAACCTGGATGCAGTCGCCCGAAAAGGTTGTGCCCATTCAAGCCGGGGGCGGCGCGGACGACGGCACCCAACGGAACATGCTGGCGCTGCAAGATGTGGAATATCTCATCACCGCCGAAGTGCGCACCACGCCGTTGGCCAATCGCCCCGAGGACTCGCTCGCCAAATATCTCGCAGAAATCGAGCGTCGCGCCCGCCAGGGCAAATGCTTCCATCGCCCCGGCCTTGGCATGAGGGAATTCGCCGCGGACTTCGACTGGGTCGAGGGCGACCCGGATGAAGCTCTTGCACGCCGCGCTGCCGCGCTGGGCCGCTCGCCAGACCAGTACAACGAAGACATCGGCCTGATGCTCTACGACGTCTTCGACTACCGCGAGCGCGCTTCCGGCTTCCGCTGGTTGCGCCCGGATGAAATCGCCGCTTTTGAGATTTCAAAGTCTGAGAGTTCAACGCCCCGGCGTGCTCGGGGTTCGCCGCGCGCCAACCGAAGCGTTGCCGAGCCGCCCCGCTGGACCGGCAAGCTGATCCAACCCCGAGCCGCTTTCTTCCATGCCCGGGTCGAGAAATCGAAACTGGATTGTCACCCCGACCGCGTCAAAATCCTCTTCCCCAACATCGAAGGAAACTGACCATGCTCCTGCAACTCTTATACGATTTTGCCAAATCCCGGAATCTGCTGGATGACCCAGCGTTTCGCCCGAAGACCCCGGTCCGCTGGCTCATCTGCCTTGACGAAAATGGGAATCTCCTCGGCCAGGGACCGCAAGAAACTGAAGGTCAACGAAAGAACAAAGGGCGCGAATACAAGGTGCCCAAAACGAGCCGCGCCACGAATTCCGGCACCGTCGCCGATTTTCTTGTGGACGACATTGGAGCCATCTTTGGCCTTAGCACCAAGCCCGGTGCGCCGCTAAACGAACGCGCCTCCAAGAAGCTGAAGCAGAAACACCTGGACTTTTGGCGACAAATCGAAGAGGCCAAGGCGGCAACGGGAGATGCCCGCTTCGATGCGTTGCTGCGCTTTAAGGAAGCGTTGGGCGGAAGCGCGCCTCCATTTCTGCGCTTGGATGAAAAAGGCACAGGTTGGCTTGTGCGCACGGCCAGCGGAAACGAAAAGCCGCTCGGTGGGGATCTATTTAGCTTTGTGGTCTCAGGCAAAGGACCAGAGCCCCTGTTTGAAGACCAAGCCGTCCGCGAATACTGGAGAAGGGTTTTCGCCGCTGAAATGCGGAATACCGAGAAAGAAGCGGAACGCGGCTTGTGCTTGGTAACTGGCCAGCGTGACGTGCCTCTCGCCCGGACTCACACGCCGATGGTCACCGGCTTGCCCAAGCCCGCAAAAGGCACCGGCGCCGGAATCGTTGGCTTTGAGAGGCCGGCCTTTTGCTCCTACGGCTTCGAGAAGAGTTACAACGCCCCGACATCCGTCACCGCCTCGAAGGGCTACCTCTTGGCGCTTCAGTTTCTAAGCAAACAGCAAGACCACTGGCTTTCGCTCGGCCCGGCATGGCTCTGCTTCTGGGCCGTTGAATCGGAAGAGGCATCAAATCTCTTTGCGCGGCTGCTGCGGCGACCTGATCCTCTTACCGTCCGAAAGTTCATGACTTCGCCGTGGAGCGGGTTGCAGAAGCCACCGCCGGAACGCGACAAGTTCGTCGCGATTACCCTCACGGCGGCCGGTCCGCGCATTGTCATCAAGGGCTGGCTTCAGATGCCTTTAGCCGACGTTGCGAAGAATTTCGAACGATGGTTCAGAGATCTTGCCATCACTGAGAACTCCGAAACTGCGCAGCCCCCCATCGCCGACGAAGATGAAGCTGCACCATTGGGCGTTAGCCGGTTGGCAGCTTGCACCGCGCCCCTGATGCGCAAGGGCGGGCGCTTGGTGCCGAATCATGAGATGTTGCACCCGGACGTGCCCGCACAACTTTACCGTGCCGCTCTCGAAGGCACCGCGCCCTCCATCGCCCTCATCAAACCGATCCTCGATCAGCTTCATTCCCGACTCGTGCGGGACAAAAACTACAACCTCCTTTTCGATGAAAGCCGTTTTGCCCTCCTCAAACTCATCCTCAACCGCAACCGAAAGGAAAACACCATGGAGATCAAACCCAAACTCACGGCCGACACAGACGACCCGGCCTACAATTGCGGTCGTCTGCTTGCCGTCCTGGCCAGCTGCCAGGAGAAGGCAATGAATGCTGACTGGAAACCTGGGGAAGACTGGAAGAAAGCCAATGCAACAGTTACGGATCGCTACTTCGGCACCGCCTCCGTATCGCCCGCCAGCGTGTTCCCGCTCCTGCTGCGGCTCAACCGCCATCACCTCAGCAAGATCAGCAAATCGAAGCGCTACGCCGGCGACGAACGGTTCCTGGAAGAGCAAATCCAAAACATCCTGGCGCTCTTCAAGCCGGAACAACCGGGCAAACCGCCGGTTTTTCCGCGCGTCCTTGATCTCCAGGCCCAGGGCCGGTTTGCCCTGGGCTTTTACCAGCAATCCGCTGAAGACGCGGCCGCCCGCAAAGCCGCCGCGTCAGAAGCATCCGAACCCGCAGGCAAATAACCGAACCCTCAACCCAAACAAAACGAACATGAACAACAACATCCTGACCAACCGCCACGACTTCCTGCTCCTCTTTGAAGTCGTCAACGGCAACCCCAACGGCGATCCCGATGCCGGCAACCTGCCGCGTCTGGACCCCAACACCAACCGCGGCCTCGTCTCCGACGTCTGCCTCAAACGCAAAGTCCGCAACTACCTCACGCACTTCGCGCCGCCCGCTGGAGACGGCCGCAACTACTGCATCTTCATTCAGCAGGGCGCGGTGCTGAACGACCTGATTGACGAAGCCGAACCACATGCGAATCAGCGGGTAGATGCGAACAAAAACCGCGATCACTGGGAGAAAGAGGCACTCGACTGGCTTTGCCGTCGTTACTACGACTTGCGTGCTTTCGGTGCAGTCCTTTCAACGAAGAACAAAATCTTCAAAGGCTCTGCCTATGGGCAAGTCCGCGGCCCGGTGCAGTTCACCTTCGGCCAGTCCTTCCACCCGATCACGCCGTTGGAGGTTTCCATCACGCGCTGTGCGGTGACAAACGCCCAGGAGAAGAAAGAGGTTGAAGAGGCGGAAGCGCAGGAACCCGGCAGCGGCCGCAATCGCACCATGGGCAACAAGCACATTGTCCCCTACGCCCTTTACGTCGCCAAAGGCTACGTCTCCCCGGCCTTTGCCGAGCGCACCGGCTTCACCCAGGCGGACCTGGACCTCCTCTGGCAGGCCCTTCTGCACATGTTCGAGCACGATCGCTCCGCGGCACGCGGCGAAATGGTCGTGCGCGGCCTTTACGACTTCGAGCATGTGGGGACCCAACACCCAAATAACGCAGAACAAAACAAACGCGAAGCACGCCTTGGCTGCGCTCATGCCCACGTATTGTTCGAGGGCATCAAGGTGACTTTGAAGCCGGGCAGGAGTTTCCCTGAATCATTTGCCGACTATGACGTGCGCTGCGAATGGACAGCGGAGAACCTGCCGCCCGGCATCGTCCTGCACCTGCGTCATGAAGGCCGGTCCATCGGTCCGCGTCGTGTCTGACCGGCATCTAACACTGCCGTCGCCGCCAAATTGGGGCGGAGAGCGAGAACCGATCCCGCTCTCCGCCATCAACCAGTACCTGTTCTGTCCTCGCCGGGCTGCCTTCATCCACATCGAGGGCGTTTTCAAAGACAACGAGCACACCCTTTGCGGCAACATCGTCCACCAACATTCAGACCTGGCTGGGTACGAAGTCGCCAAGGGTGTGACCGTGCTCCGCGCCCTGCCTGTCTGGTGCGAGCGGCTCGGCCTTTCCGGCAAGTGCGACCTGGTGGAGCGGCGGCCCGATGGCGCGCTTTACCCGGTGGAGTTCAAACTCGGCAAGCGTCGCAGGTGGGAAAACGATGACGCCCAACTCTGCGCCCAGGCACTGTGTCTCGAGGAGATGTTCGGCATTCCCGTGCCGCGGGGCGCAATTTTTCACGCCTCCAGCAAACGCCGGCGGGAAGTGGTGTTCACTCCCGAACTTCGCGCGCTGACCGAGCGCGTCATCGCCGATCTGCACGCCCTGTTCCTCGAATCTGAGATCGCGAATCGCAGATCCGAGTTGCCCCGGCTGCCCCCAGTTGTCTGGAAGCCGGCCTGTGCAGAATGTTCCCTTTACGAAACCTGCATGCCCAGGGCCAGCGTCGGGAAGGACCGCGCAGAGCGTCTGGCACGGGCGATATTTCAGATTTGAAATCGCCAACCAGGTCGCGCCCTTCCCATAGCGGACGTTCAGAAACATGATTGCAAAACGCACGTTGCCCATCAGGAGCTGCAAACGCAGCGGAGAGCTGTCCTTCCGGCAACTGGATTGCAGAGGCTTTGAGAAGGACCGAATGGTCCAGACCCTCGATGGTGAAGACTGAAAAGCCCCCATGCCCGACATCGCCCAGAACACCCTGTATCTGACCACGCCCGGAACGTACGTCGCGCGCGACCACCTGACCCTGCTGGTCAAGGTGCCCCTGTGTTCCGATGGTTCCCGGTCCCCGGCCGGAGGAGTCAAATGCGAAGACCCATCTTTCAAATGCGTCCGCGTCCCAATCCACCACCTCGAATCCATATGCGTCTTTGGTCCGAGTACCATCAGCCCGCCCGCGCTGCACCTGTGCTGGGAGCACGGAGTGGCGGTGAATTTCCTGAGCGAGTTCGGGCTCCTGCAGGCTCGCCTGGTCGGCGTGGCCGATACCAGCGTCACGTTGCGCCGCGCTCAGTTCCGTGCCGCCGATGATCCGCCCCGCTGCGCCGCCATCGCACGGCAGATCATCGCCGCCAAGCTCCAAAACAGCCGCAACAGCCTGTTGCGCGGCGCCCGCGAGGCCGAAAGCCCGGACCTGAAGTCCCAAATCACTCCGGCTACGGATGCGCTCGGCCGACAAATTGAAGGCCTGGGGCAGTGGTCCCTCGACCAACTCCGGGCAGCGGATGCACTCGACGCCCTGCGCGGCATCGAAGGTCTGGGTAGCGCCACTTACTTCGGCGTCTTCACGCTGCTGCTGAAACAACAGCGCGAAGTTTTCCGGTTCACCGGACGCATTCGTCGTCCGCCGCGTGACCGCATCAACTGCCTTCTTTCCTTTCTTTATGCGTTGCTGCGACATGACTGTATCGCTGCCCTTACCTGCGCGGGGCTCGACCCCTTCGTCGGCTTCCTCCATGCCGAGCGTCCGAACCGCCCGGCACTGGCATTGGACTTGATGGAAGAGTTTCGGCCCTGGCTGGCCGACCGCCTGGCGATCACGCTCATCAACCGCCAGCAAATCGGCCCCGAGGATTTCAGGGTCCGCGAAGGTGGAGCCGTCGAGTTGAGCGATGCCGGGCGCAAACAGGTTATCCAGGCCTACCAGGAGCGCAAACAAGTACGACTCACCCACCCGTTGCTGGAGCAGGAGTTTCGCATTGGCCAACTTCCCTTCATCCAGGCCCGTATTCTTGCGCGTCACCTCCGGGGCGACCTTCCCGAGTACGTCCCGTTCATCCCCAAGTAGACTGCAAACGCCAAACCCCAAACTCGCGCCACCGCCATGCTCATCCTGATTACCTATGATGTCTCCACCACGGAAAAGGCAGGCCGGTGCCGCCTTCGTCGTGTCGCTCGCGCCTGCCAGGATTACGGCGTCAGGGTGCAAAAGAGCGTGTTCGAATGCACGGTCGGCCCCAAAGAGTGGGTCCAACTGCGCGCTCGGCTGCTTAAGGAGATCAAGCACGACGAGGATTCCCTCCGGTTCTATTTTCTCGACCAGGCCGCCCTTCAACGCATTGAACACCACGGCGTGGGCAAACCCCTGGACTTGACTGAACCGCTGGTGTTGTGAACCGCGGAATCCAGAGCGTGCATCCTATCCCTGCGGCGCGAACCGCAAGCGCCGACCTGTGCCTGAGAGTTCCGCGGCTGCCCCCGATGCGAGTGTTTGCCACGTTCTTTGACAAGGTTGAGCATTTGGGCGCTGAGGAGAGTTGGCAGGTTCGCGGAAACCAAGTACAAACTAATTGGCATGTAGCAACTTAGGCATGCCGCGTCGCCGCGCGTTTCGGCGCGCGGCGCGGATTGAAACTAACCTGGAGGAGCTGCAGCAGCGGCTACGGTCCGGTCGCCGCGCGTTTCGGCGCGCGGCGCGGATTGAAACCAAAGACATCGCATCGGATGATGCAGGACACGCCAGTCGCCGCGCGTTTCGGCGCGCGGCGCGGATTGAAACGGGAAAATCGGGCTGATCGTGGACTGGAAGACCGGGTCGCCGCGCGTTTCGGCGCGCGGCGCGGATTGAAACGCGAGCCGTGCCGCCTCCTTCCGCGCCTCGGCAAGTCGCCGCGCGTTTCGGCGCGCGGCGCGGATTGAAACGATGGAAACCTCGGGGATTACGCTCGGTGGAACGGTCGCCGCGCGTTTCGGCGCGCGGCGCGGATTGAAACAAAGGTCCGTCAGTGAATCAACCGGAGCCGATTGGGTCGCCGCGCGTTTCGGCGCGCGGCGCGGATTGAAACTTCGGAAGGAGAGTGGAGGTACGTGGTCGGAGTTCGTCGCCGCGCGTTTCGGCGCGCGGCGCGGATTGAAACACTGGTTGCCGGGCCCTAGTCGTGGGCCCTGATGGTCACCGCGCGTTTCGGCGCGCGGCGCGGATTGAAACCGTGGTGACGATGATTCCGGCACCCGCAGCCACGTCGCCGCGCGTTTCGGCGCGCGGCGCGGATTGAAACATTTGTGGAATCGTCACCGGATCGCGAATCACAAAGTCGCCGCGCGTTTCGGCGCGCGGCGCGGATTGGCAAATGTCAGTGCCCGTGCCCCGGATCCGGGTTCCCGGCCTGAGTCGGTGAGCGCGGCGCCCTTGCAACGAGGTCACATTGGTCCGGTCACGTGGAACCTTTGGGTTGCTGGGAGCGTTGGCGATTGCCGGTACTCTTTCGCAGCGCCGCTGTGTGCGGGATCCGTACGATGTGCGGGGCATTCCGTGTCGCCCCGGCGGCAGGGTGGGGGGATGCGACGGTGTACGCCCGGGGTGTCCCGGCTTGAGTTGCCGGGCCTTGTGGGATGAAGAAGCTGGGGCACTTGGGTTTTTGGGTGTTGGCGGACGGCTTGGCGCGGCGTTTTCGTCGTGTAGCGACGTTTTTTGCTTTCGTGAAGCGTCCCGACGATGGCGGTCGGCTTGGATGGTGTAAGGCGCCAAGGGACCGCCATTGCATCGGGCGCTTGGGGGTGAAGGGATCGGCGGCCCTGGGTTTCTCCGGGTCCGGTTGGCCAACTTCGGACCGGGTGAGGCTCGGGAATCCACCTTGGATCCGTGGGTTCACCCGTGCAAACGCCGGCCCGGGGAGCCGGCCTTTGGGTGTGCGGGGCATGAGGTGGGCGGGGCTTGTGGAAAGAGAGAGGCTGCGGAGAACTCAGTTGTCGCGATGGGGCGGGGTGGGTAAAGTCGGGCGCGGTTGGTGGGCTGTTGGGTGCGTGGCAGCCGGCATTTGGGGAAGGTCAAGCGATGTTGAGCTGGACGATTTATGTTTCGTTTTTGGGTGCCCTGCTGGTGGGTTTGTGGCCCGGGCGGGGGGCGGCCGGGGTTCGTTGGGTGGCGTTGTTGGCTGCGGCGGCCGGGGCGGTACTGTCAGGGGTGGGCCTGTGGGAGGTGACACGGGCGGGGGGTGCACTGCAGCTTTTGGCGGATGTGGCATGGGTTCCCGAGCTGGGGATCCGGTACCGGTTGGGTGCGGATGGGTTGAGTGCGGTGCTGGCGGTGCTGACGGGGGTGGCGGCGGTGGCGGGGGTGTTGTTTTCCTGGAACATTGAGACGCGGGTGCGGGAGTTTTTTGCGTTGTTTCTGTGGTTGGTGGGGGCGGTGTACGGGGTGTTCCTTAGCTTCGACCTGTTCCTGTTCTTCGTGTTTTACGAGCTGGCGATTGTGCCCAAGTACTTTCTGATCGCCATCTGGGGATCGACCCGGCGCGAATACGGGGCGATGAAGCTGGTGCTGTATTCGTTTGTGGGGAGCGCGATGGTTTTGGTGGCGTTGTTGGCGGCTTACGTGGCGTCCGGGGCGCATTCGTTCGGGTGGGGGGAGATGGTCGGGGCTTCGGTGCCGCGCAGCGTTCAGATGTGGGGATTTCCCGTGATGTTCCTCGGGTTTGCGATCCTGGCGGGTCTGTGGCCGTGGCACACATGGGCGCCGACGGGTCATGTGGCGGCACCGACGGCGGCCTCGATGTTGCTGGCCGGCGTGGTGATGAAGCTGGGGGCGTACGGATGTTTGCGGGTGGCGATGCCGTTGTTTGGGGAGGGATTGTGGCCGTGGCGTTCGGAATGGTGGGGGTTGGGTTCGTGGCCCGAGGTTTTTGCGGTGCTGGCGGTGGTGGGGATTGTGTGGGGTGCCCTGGTGGCGCTGGTCCAGCAGGATTTCAAGTTCGTGATCGGTTATTCGAGCGTGAGCCATATGGGATTTGTGCTGCTGGGCCTGATGACATTGACCGGGGCGGGGTGGCAGGGAGCGGTGTTGCAGATGGTGTCGCATGGTTTGATTGCGGGGCTGTTGTTTGCCGTGGTGGGGCGGATGGTGTATGACCGGGCTCATACGCGAGATTTGAGGGAGTTGGAACGGATGGGGTTGGGTCGGGCTTTGCCCTTTGCGGCGGGGACGTTTGTGCTGGCGGGTGCGGCGTCTGCGGGCATGCCCGGGTTCAGCGGGTTTATGGCGGAGGTGCACGTGCTGTTGGGTGCGTGGCAGAGTCATCCGGTTTTGGCAGTGGTGACGGGTGCGGGCGTGTTGTTGGGCGCGGCGTACATCTGGCGCGCGATGCAGCGTGCGTTTTTTGGAGGAGGTTCGGTGGAGCCGGCCGGGGCTGGGGCGGCACCGGCGGCGGTAGCGGTGGCGCCGGTGACCTGGGCGGAACGGGCCGGTGCGGTGCTGCTGTTGGGCGGGGTGGTGTTGTTGGGGGTGTGGCCGAGGCTGGTGCTCGATGTGGTGGCGCCGGTTTTGACCGGTGAAGTGTACGGACGGTTGCTGCGGGGCGCCTGGTGGTGAGGGGAAGGCTGGGGAGAAAGGCTGCTGCATGGGGATGGGATCTGAAATGGGTGGAGTGAATTATGGGGCGTTGATGCGGGGCGCGGCTCCGGAGTTGATCGTGCTGGCGACGGCTCTGGTGGTTTTGCTGGCGGATCTGGCCGGGCTGCGCGGGGTTTCGCTGCGGGTGCGTTGGTTGCTTACGGGGTTGATGAGCTGGGCGGGCTGTGGTGTGGCGGCGGTGGTATTGTTGCATGGGACGACCGGGTTCCAGGCCGCGACCGGCCCGTTGGGGTTTGCCGTGGACGGTTTGGCGGTGTGGGTGAAGGGGGTGGTGCTGTTGTTGTCGGCGTTGACGGTGGGTTTGTCCATGGCAAGCGCCCGGACGCGGCATGTGGGGGAGTATCTGGCGTTGATTTTGCTGGGGACGGTGGGGTTGATGGTGCTGGCCGGTGCGGGGGATTTGTTGATGGTGTTTCTGGCGCTGGAGTTGAGCAGCCTGGTGCTGTACGTGTTGACGGGGTTTGACAAGGAGCGGGGCGAAGCGGGGGAGGCGGCGTTGAAGTACTTCCTGGTGGGCAGTGTGGCGGCGGCGTTCACGTTGTACGGGATGAGCCTGTTGTATGGGGTGACGGGCACGACCCGGTTGGAGGGGATGGCGCAGGGGGTTGGTGGTGCGCCGATGGGGGTGACGTTGTGGGCGGGGTTGGTCCTGGTTGTGGCGGGTTTGGCGTTCAAGGTGGCTGCGGCGCCTTTTCATTTGTGGGCGCCGGATGCCTATCAGGCGGCCCCCACTCCGAGTGCGGCACTGATTGCGTCGGGGTCGAAGGTTGCGGCGTTTGCGGTTCTGGTGCGTGTGCTGATGACGGGGCTGCCGCAAGGGGCGGGGTCGGCCGGTTGGGGCGCGTGGGTGCCCGGCTGGAGTGTGCTGCTGGCGGTGTTGAGCGTGGTGAGTTTGGTGTGGGGCAACCTGGCGGCGCTGGTGCAGTCGAATGTACGACGTCTGTTGGCGTATTCGGCGGTGGCGCATGCCGGGTATGGTTTGTTGGGGTTGGTTGCGCAGGACAGGGCGGGTGTGGCCGCGCTGATGTATTTTGCGGCGACGTATGCCCTGAGTGCGGTGGGCGCGTTTGGGGTGGTATCGGTGGTGGAGGCGCAGCGGGGTGGCCAGGCGCGGTTGGCCGACTTTGCCGGGTTAAGCCGTCGTGCTCCGGGGGTGGCGCTTTGTTTGATGGTGTTCCTGCTTTCGCTGGCCGGGATTCCGCCGCTGGCCGGCTTTTTCGGGAAGTTTTATTTGTTTGTGGCCGCGCTGGGTTCGGGGGGCTCGTTGGGGTTGCTGTGGCTTGTGATCCTGGCGGTGGCGTTGAGCACGGTGTCGCTGTACTACTACCTGCTGGTGTTGAAGGAGGCGTGGGTGAGGTCGCCGCTGTCTGAAGGGGATGAGGCCGGATGGGAGATTCCCTGGCAGGTGCGCGTGACCCTCTGGGTGGCGGCGCTGGGTGTGGTGTTGTTGGGGATGTTCCCGTCTCCGGTGTTGCGCAGCCTGGAATCAGCGCTGGCGGGGTCCGGCTTGTAAAGGACACCCTGTGCGGAGCCCGCGAGGAGTGAGAAAAGCGTGGGCAGGGGTCCTACTGGGCGGGGCAATTGACAGGGATGCCGGCTCGGAGAGGACGGGTTTGGTCTCATGGTGCGTGGATGTGTCATGAACCCCCGCGGTTGGTACGCGGTCGCCTTGTGCGCGCTGTTGACGGGGCCGGGTGTGGGCCGGGCGGCTCTGCCACCGATCCCGCCCGGTGAAGGCAATGGTTCGTGGCGGGCGCGGCCGGACGTGCCGTTGACGGTGCCGGATGAGCCGATGGTGATCGAATCCGGTGATGGCATGGTGTGGGAGCTGGACTTTCCGGAGTGGGTGGCGCAGGTGGTGCGTGTGCCATTGGAAGGGGAGACGGGCGGTGTCAAATCGCCGGTCAGCATTCCATTGCCGCAGGCGGATGGCACGGTGGTGCGGGTGTGGTGCTGGGAGTCGCCGGTGATGGAGCCCGGGTTGCAGGCGAGGTATCCGGAGCTGCGCACGTTTGTGTTTTCGGGGGTGAAAGACCCGGGTTTGCGGGGGCGGCTCAGCTGGACGCCCCAGGGGTTGCACGGGCGCTGGCGCACCCCTCGGGGGTGGTCGGTGTTGGAGCCGCATCCGATGGGCGGGGGAACGTTTTACCGCGCATACGATCTCCTTGCGGTGCAGCCGGTGGGGGTGACATGGCGTTGTGAGACGGCGGGTGGACCTTTGGTGGCGGCGGGGGGATCGTCCCGGCCGTCGTCGGCAGGTGATGTGCTGCGGGTGTACCGGTTGGCGTTGGCGGGCACGGGTGAGTGGACTGCGGCGCATGGTGGGACGGTCAAATCCGGCCTGGCCGCCATGGTGATTTTGGTGAACCAGCTGAATGCGATTTACGAGGCGGAGGTTTCGATTCGGTTTGTGTTGGTGTCGCAGAACGACCGGTTGGTGTACACCAACGCGGCCACGGACCCCTACAGCGGCACGGACGCCGCAGCGCTGTTGGATCAGAACCAGGCCAATTTGGATGCGGTGATCGGGGATGCGAACTATGACGTGGGACACGTCCTGAGCCGGGCGAGCGGGGGTCTTGCGAGTCTGGGGGTGGTATGCCGCAGCGGGTTGAAGGCACGCGGGCAGACCGGGGTGGGCAACAGCAACGATGCATTGTTCACCGATTACGTGGCGCATGAGCTGGGGCATCAGTTTGGGGCAACGCACACGTTCAACGGGGTGCGCGGGACGTGCGGGTCGAACCGCCATGGCGAGACGGCATACGAACCGGGCAGCGGCTCCACGTTGATGGCCTATGCGGGGAATTGCGCCGGGGACAACGTGCAAATGCGGAGCGACTGGTATTTCCATGCGGCGAGCCTGGATCAGATTCTGGGCGGGGTGACCGATGGATCCGGGTCGTGGTGCGGGGTTGGGCTGGTGACCGGGAACCGGCCGCCGGTGGTGAGGACCGCTCCTGCGGTGATGATCCCGCGGGGCACGCCCTTTGTGTTGTCGGCCGAGGGGACGGACCCCGACGGCGATCCGTTGACGTTCTGTTGGGAGCAGATGGACCTGGGGCCGGCGGCGACTCTGGACGCGACCGATACCTCGCAGGGGCCGTTGTTTCGGTCGGTGCGCCCCGGGACGAACGCGGCGCGAATTTTCCCGTCTCTGGATGCGCTTTTGCAGAATCAGACGAACCTCAGCGAGAAGTTGCCGCAGGCGGGTCGGGCGCTGCGTTTCCGGGTGACTGCGCGGGACGGGCGGGGTGGGGTGGGCGGTGCGGAAACCGAGGTGACCGTGGTTGGGAATGCGGGGCCGTTTCGGGTGATGTTCCCCAACGGGGGCGAAAGTCTTTCCAATGCCGTGCCGGTTCGTTGGGACGTGGCTGGAACGGATCAGGCACCGCTGTCGATTTCGCATGTGAACCTCTGGCTGTCGACCAACAACGGACGGACATTTCCACATCCGCTGGTCCTGAACACGCCGAACGACGGGTTGGAGGTGGTGGTGCTGCCGCCGGTGCAGACGACTCTGGCCAGGGTGCGGGTTGAGGCTGTGGGTCAGCCGTTTTTTGACGTGAGCGACGGGAGCTTCACCCTGTTGCCGGCCACGCCGATGCCTTCGGTGGTGTTGTGGTCGGTGCGGGTTGCGGGGGAGAGTTGTCAGCCGACCAACGGTGTGGTGGACCCCGGAGAGACGGTGACACTGGCGGTGACGTTGCAGAACCAGTCGCCGACCTCCACGAGCAACCTGGTGGCGACGCTGCTGCCGGGCGGGGGTGTGACGAGTCCGGGCGCGCCCCAAGTGTACGGTGTGTTGGGGGGTGGTCAGTCGGCGACGCGGTATTTCACGTTTACGGCCGCGGGACGGTGTGGTGATCCGCTCGAGGTGCGGTGGGAGCTGCAGGATGGGGTGCGACCGCTGGGGGTGGTCAGCCGCGGGTTGACACTGGGCATGGTTCAGACCCAGACCGTGACACGGGTGAACCCGACCTTGATTCGGATTCCTGCGGAGGGCACGGCCGGGCCGGCCTCGGTGTTTCCTTCGACGGTGGTGGTCAGTGGCATGACGGGTCGGCTGGCGCGGGTCCGGGTCGTTCTGACCGGGCTGAATCATGGTTTTGGTGGGGACCTGGACGTGGTGCTGGTGGGGCCGCAAGGGCCGCCGGTTTGGCTGATGTCGGATGCGGGCAACGGGACCAATGTGAGCGGTACCCTGACCTTTGACGATCTGGCCAGCTCGGGATTGCCGGCGGAGGGGGCGATCCGGACCGGGACCAACCGGCCCACGGCCTATGACCCGGACAGCGACCCCGTCACTGTGGTGGTGGGGCCCGGCCCGTACAGCTTTGCATTGTCTGCGTTGAATGGACTGGACCCCAACGGCACGTGGTCGCTGTATGTGTGGGATGACGCGCCGGGGGACGTGGGGGAGTTGACCTATGGCTGGCGCTTGGAACTGACCACCACCCAGCAGGTCTGCTGTGGGTGGGTGGAACCGCTGCCGCCCGAGCTGGATGCGATTCCCGACCAGGTTACGGACGAGGACGTCCCGTTGCTGGGGATCCCCGTGGGTGTGCGGGATCCGGACACGGACCTTGCACAGGTTCGGGTTTGGGCTTACGCGGAGGACGTCCATTTGGTGTCGCCTGCCGGCCTGGTGGTGCGCGGCGAGGGCGCCGTTCGTTGGCTGGATGTGTATCCCGAACCGGATGCGTTTGGGGCCACATGGGTTCGTGTGGTGGCCGAGGACGGTCAGAGCTCAACGACCAACAGCTTTTTGTTGACCGTCCGGCCGGTGAACGACCCGCCCGTCTGGGACGGCCCGGCTGAGATTCGGGTCCACGCGGGCATGACGGTGGTTTGGACGAATCGAGCCCGGGATGTGGAGACGCCGCCGGAACGGTTGCGGTTTGTCCTGGTAGGGTCGGTGCCGGCCGGGATGAGCTTGGATCCGGTCACAGGTGTGGTGACGTGGTCGACGAGCGATGCCCAGTCCGGCGAAGTTGTTGAGGTGCAGGTGCGGGTGGAGGACGATGGTGACCCGCCGGCTTCGGTTACGGGGAACGTGCGGGTGCTGGTTCTGCCGCGGCCGATGGTGACCGCCCGTTTGGGAATGGCCGGGGTGTTGCGGCTGGAATGGGAGGCCATTCCGGGCTGCCGGTATGTGGTGGAGTTCAAGGAACGGCTGGACGATCCCGGGTGGACGGCGCTGGGCCCTGCGGTTGCGGCCAGTGGCACGAGGCTGCACCTGTTGGAGAGCCTGTCGGAGCGGTCGCGGTTTTATCGGGTCCGCGTGGCGCCCGTGGAGTGAGCGCGGGGGTTTTGCCGGGGGCGGTTGGCAGCCGGCAAGGGCGGTCCGGGGGTGAAAAGGAGCGTATTATTCGCCCGTGTCCGATTTGGGTTTTGTGGTAGTGCGGCTTTTTCGGGTGGCTTTTTTGCGCGCTCTGGGCGGCGTGGGTGCCGGTGCTGGAGGTTCGGTTGGGGCGGCGGCGGTTTTTCTTTTGCGACGGGTTGGGGCTTCCTTGGCGGGCTCGGTCGGTTCGGTGGCGGGGGTGGAGGCGGCGACGCCGATGACCTCTTCGAGGTAGAGGTAGCGGCCGCAGGTATCGCAGAGCTGAATGTCCTCGGCCTTCAGGAGCTCGGAGATGACGCCGATGGGCAGGCGCATGTGGCAGCCGGAGCAGGCCTGGCCCCGGACGGGCACAATGCCTTTTTTCCCCCGGGCCATGAGTCGGTCGTAGTGGCCGAGGATTTGCGGCGGGATCTTGGTTCTGAGCTCGGCGATCACCGCCGCGGCGTTTTTTTCGCGGATTTCCTCCAGTTCAAGTCCCTGAAGTCGGACCAGGTTTTGGAGCAATTCTTTCATGCTGTTTACCCCAACGTTCACCGGGATCATGGCGTTCCCCGGGGCGTTTGGCCAATTCATTTTTGGTGGTGGTGGCGGGTGGTCAGGCAAGGCAAAAGCTGACGGCGCGAATCCGTTCGGCGCCGAAGACCTGCTGGAGTCGCCGGAGGATGTCGTGGCGGCGGAACATGACGATTTCGGCCAACCAGGCGTTGCTATCGACGCCCACGATGAGGGTGCCTTTTTTCAGGGCCACGGGCCGGGCGTGGGCGACGATGTCAGGTTCCATGATTTCGCGCCAGGCCTGCTGGATTTCGGCGTCCTGACGGCGTTGCTCGAGTCGGAGATCCTCTAGGAGTTGGGGCAGCAGCTCGGCCAGGCTCCGGGCCCGGGTGAGCAGTGCGCGTTCCTCGTCGGTGAGGTCCGCACCCCGCCAGAGGGCGAGGGTACGTTCCCGGGCGGAACGTGGGGGTGGGCCCAGGGGCGGTTGGAATCGGGGAGGGCGCATGGCTGTGGCGGGGTTGTGGCGGATTCAGGCGGTCGGTTTGGGTGGGGCGGGCCGCTCGTCCAGGACCAACACGCCGTGCGGCGGGAGGTCATAGCTGCCGGTGATGGTGGTGCCTGTGAGGTAATCGTGCATGGGTTTGAGGAATTGAATCCGGACCTGCTGGCCATGGTGGTTGAGGAGGAAGTAGACCTTGACGTCGTCTTTTTGGCGGAGGCTGACCTCGACGGCTTCCGGGACCTTGAGCAGGGGATGGATGCCGCAGAGGGTACGCAGCCAGTTTACGAGGTCCCCGTAGAACTCGCGTCCGGAGAGGGTGCCGATGTAAATGGCCTTGCCGTTCCCGTAATTGTTGAGGGTGATGGCCGGTTTGCCGGCATAGAAATCCTTGGTGTAGGTGGCCAGGATCTGGCATCCCCTGGGTTCGATGATGTCGCACCAGATGCGGGCGCTGTGGAGGTGACTGGTTTGGAAGCCGCCCTTGAAACTGAGATGGTTTTCGGCGTCGGGCGGGAGCGCGTCGAATTCCAGCACCTCGAGGCCGAAGAGGTCCATCAGGTCGTGCGGGTAACCGTCGGCGGGTGCAATGTGGTGTTCGTCCACCAGTCCGGTGCAGAAGGTGCCGACGAGCACGCCGCCGTTTTCCACGTAGTACTTGAGCACCTGGGCTTCGGCGGATGAGAGGAGGAACAGCGACGGTGCAAAGACCAGTTTGTACCGGGTGAGGTCATCCCCCGGGCGGGCGAATTCCACCGGGATGTTGCGGTCGTGGAGGGCCCCGTAGATGAGAGCCAGGTGCTCCCGCAGATGGAAGTGCCGGTTGGGATGGGTGGGTTCCTGAAGGGCCCAGTCGTTGTCGTGGCTGAAGAGGATGGCCACGTCGGCCACGACGCGGGTTCCCTTGATGATCGGGGCCAGGAGTTTCATTTCCTCGCCCAGCTGGCAGATCTCACGGTAGACCCGGTAATCCTTGCGCATGTGATGGGACATGACGGCGCCGTGGAATTGTTCGGGGCCGAAGCGCGGTTGGCGCCATCGGAAGAAGAGAATGGCGTCCGCACCGCGGCTGATGAGCTGATAGGTGAACAGGCGCAGGACGCCGGGACGGACCAGGGAATTGACCTCCTGCCAGGTGACGTGCCCCGCCTTGTGTTCCAGCACCCAGAAACCCTGGCCGCCGTCGGGGGTGCGAATGTCCGTTTTCTTGAGGGACCGGAGCAGGTCGATTTCGAAGGCGGTTTCAGCGGATCTGGGGCGGAGGGCTGCGGCACTCTGGATTCCGATGAAGTCGAGCACCTCGGCCAGGTCGAAATGGTCAAAGCGAAACTCTGCAGGTTTCAGGTTGGTGGTGACGGGGGCGTGGGGGGTGATTTGGCGCAGGATTTCGGCCTGCATGCGGACGTATTGGACAATGGTGTCGCTGCAGAAGCGACGCCAGTCGAGGACCAGGCCCGGGTTGTGCGGTGCCGGTGCTCTTTGGGGCATGGGCACTTCCTCCCAATCCGACGCGACCTGGCCCCAGTGCCGCAGTCCGAGGGCGTCGTTGAGTTGCTGAATGGTCTCGTACTTGGCCTTCAGCCAGAGGTGCCATTCCTCGCGCGAGGCTTCGTTGAAGGATTCCTCCGTGTCATGGCCGCCGATGGCGTTGTCGATCTGCCAGGCCAGCAGGGCCGGGTGATCTCCGAGGGCCTGTGCCATGGCCGTGACAATTTTGCGCGAGTAATCCCAGAATGCATCGCTGCAGAGGCACACGGCGCGGCGTGTGCCGGGATGGAGCAGATGACCGGCTTCGTCCACGGGCAGGATCTCCGGGTGTTTTCGTGTCAGCCACAAGGGGGGTGCAGCGGTGGGCGTGGCCAGGATGACCCGGATGCCGGCTTCGTGGAGCAGGTCCATGATCCGGCGCATCCACCCGAAGTCGTACTGCCCCTCCTCGGGCTCGACCAGGCCCCAGGTGAACTCGCCCATGCGGACGACGTTGAAACCGGCTTCTTTCATCAGGGCGATGTCCTCGCCCCAGGAAGCTTCGGGGTTTTCAGGTGTGCCGCCGTATGGAGGAACCCAGTGCTCGGGGTAGTAGTCCACGCCGAAATACATATGCAATTTCCCGCTGGCTCGACGTTGCCACTGTAGCCGGCCCGGACGGGATGTGCAATGGAAAAGGTCCCGGCGCGGCGTGCGAACCGGGCGTGGGTGGTTGGGGAGGCAAATGCAGGAGCCGAAGGCGTGCGCACCCGGGTTCCGGTAGACCGGTCGTGCGGGCTTTGGTCGGGACGGTCCGAATTCTTCTGTGACCCGTGGCCCGGGAGAGGTTTCGATCGGCCATGGAGCTCTGCGAGGGCGTCGCGCCGGGGTTTTTGAAGACCGCTCCCGTGTGGAAGGCGTCGAAGGCGGGCAAAGATCGGAGCGGAGGGCCCGCCCGGTTTGGGGCCGGCTGGCAGGTCTCCATATCGCGCGGCTTGTGGGGCGGGGCCCTAGGGTTGGACTTGTCTTTGAAACCGGCGGGCGAGCGGTTTGCGGTTGGACCCCGGGATGAGGACCCCATTGGTTCGAAGGCGTGGGTGGATGGTTTTGGACTGTGAAGGGCCGCTCCAGGTCTGGAAGGAAGGTCCTGTCGCTCCAAAAACAAATCGGTGGTTGCGGGTTGCCGTCCGACAGCGTGGTACAAAGGGGCGACGGTGCAGGATGCCTTGGGGTCAGGGGTTCGAACGGGGAGCGGGTCGGCGCTGGCTGAGTGGCCGGGTTGGCAGGGTGCGCCCGTGGAGGACGCCGCGGTGGCAGTTGGGGTTGGTTGTTGGAATCGGAAGAAATCATGGTGGGCGCTGCAGGATTCGAACCTGCGACCACCTCCGTGTAAGGGAGATGCGCTAGCCGCTGCGCCAAGCGCCCACCCGTGAGCTTGGGACACCTTAGTCCCGGCGGGTTGGCTTGACAACCCTGTTTGGCTCGGGCCGTTCGGGCGGTGCTGCGTCCGCCCTTGAGGTGGGAGGGTTGGCGGGTGGCGACCGCTCCAGTGCCTCATTCAGCCTTGCAGGCGCGGGGCAGTTTCAGGGTCAGGAGATTTGGAGTCCGTCGTTCGGCGTTGATGTTTGCGCGTGGGAAGGCTGTTTTCGGTCCGGGACGTGCGCATGCGGGGGGTCGGCTTTCGGGGCTTGGAGTTGTGAGATCGTCGACAAGGCAGCGCGCGCTAACGGTATGTATTAGTGCAGAACATGGTGCTCGGCGATGGCATCAGAACAGAGTATGACCTGCCATATGCGGCAGCGGGGCGACAATGCATGCAAAAGAAAGGGCAAGGGAAGAAAGTTTGGGGTACTGACGGGTTGCATGGGGTTGAACGGGGACAGATCGGGGGTTGCCCTGATGGAGCCGGGGCCGGTAGCGGCGGGGTCCGACGCCGGTCCTGCGGGGAGTCCTTCCAACTGCGCACATTGCGGCACGCCGTGTGGCACCGGTTCGGTGGAGGTTGAGGGGCTGCGTTTTTGCTGTGCCGGGTGCCGGACCGTGTTTGAGTTGCTGGACCGTCATGGTTTGAGCCGGTTTTATGAGTTGTCGCGGACTCCGGGTCTGCGGGTGAGCGGGCCGGTGGGGGCGGCGCAGTTTGCCCATCTGGACGATCCGGAGGTGTTGGAGAGGGTGTTGGATTTCAGTGACGGGCGCCGGCACCGGGTTACGTTGCATATTCCGGCCATTCATTGCGTGGCGTGTGTGTGGTTGTTGGAGAACCTGTTCCGGTTGCATCCGGGCATTGGGCGTTGCGAGGTCAACTATCCCCGGCGGGATCTGATGGTGGAGTATGCCCCGGAGCGGTTGCGGTTGAGCGAGCTGGTGGCGTTGCTGGCCTGGCTGGGTACGAGTCGGTGTTTCACTGGGGGGATCTGGGCGGGCGTCGGGGGACTTCGGAGAAGCCGGTTCGGCTGTGGTTGCAATCGGGTGTGGCGGGGCTTGCCTTTGGCAATGTGATGATTTCGCCCGTTGCATACGAACGCGGTGATTTTTGCCTTTGTGGGCAACGGGATGTTCACGGGGATTTATGACTCGGTGCAGCGCCTGTTGAAGGCGCGTTTGTACAGTGACACGCTGAGCTGGCTCAACTTCTGAGGCTGGAATCTGATCATTGTGGCGGCGGCCATTATGCTGCCGCTCGGATTGACCACGAGCAAGCAACACGCGGACCTGGAGTGGCCGACTGACATTGCGGTGGTCTGGATCGCCTTCACCGTGAATTTGCCGGGCACAATCCTGCGGCGGCGGGAGCGACACATATATGGATGGCTGGAGGGCGTGCCGGTGACGTTCACGGTGCTTGCGATGGTGGCGGTACTTGGTGGGCGGGCTGGTGGAGATTGTGCCGATGTTGTTGATCTCCTCGAACGTGCCACGGTTGGCGAGCGTGCAACCGTACACGCCGTTGGAACTGTTGGGGCGTGACATTTACATCCGGGAGGGATGTGTGGGTTGTCAGTCGCAGATGGTACGATTGTTCCGGTCCGAGACGGAGCGTTACGGGGAGTATTCGAAGAGCGGTGAGTTTGTGTTTGATCATCCATTCCTGTGGGGATCGAAGCGCACGGGACCGGACCTGCATCGGGTGGGTGGGAAATATCCCGATGCCTGGCACTACAATCACATGAATGATCCGCGGAGCACCTCGCCGGGTTCGATCATGCCGCGGTATCCCTGGCTGTTGACGCAGAAGCTGGACATGTCGTCGTTACCGGCGCGGGTTCGGACGCTGCGGCGTCTGGGGCTGCCGTATCCACCGGGGGCGGAGGACACGGCGATCGAGGAGGCTCGGACCCAGGCGCAACAGGTGGTGGCAAACCTGAAGGCCGGGATGGTGGAGGCCGAGCCGGATCGAGAGATCCTTGCGTTGATTGCCTATTTGCAGCGGCTGGGTCGTGACATCCGGCAGCCCTCGGGCGGGCCGGTTACGGTGGCCCACGGGGCGGAGTTTCGGGACAACCTGCGGACCATTTATAATGGTGTGCCGGAGAAAGGGATGGTGACCTGGAAGACGGTATTGAAACCCTTGGAGATCTACGCGGTGGGCAGCTACATCTACACGTTGCGGGGGAGCAATCCGCCGAACCCGAAGCCGAGGGAGGATCAGGCGCCGCAGTCCACTGGTCCCAGTATTTACGAGTAGCACCGGGCGTGAGCATGAACGGGGCAGGACCGGACATGTCGGGTCCGGGCGACCTTCCGGTGGCGGGTTCCCGGGTGGCGTCGGGGCGGGGGACGGGTGATTTTCGGGATCACCTGGCCACGGCGGACGAACGGGGGCGGCGCATCTGGCTGTACCCGCGCAAACCGCGGGGGCGTTACACGCGCGCACGGCGTGTGGTCAGTGTGTTTCTGTTGGTGCTTTTGTTTACCGGGCCCTTCATTACGATTGGCGGAAACCCTCTGTTGATGATCAACGTGGTGGAGCGGCGGTTTTCGGTCCTGGGCCAGGTCTTCTGGCCGCAGGATGCCGCGATTCTGGCGCTGGGATTGTTGCTGTTTTTCAGTGCAATTGCGGTTTTCACGGCGGCGTTTGGACGGTTGTGGTGTGGTTGGACCTGTCCCCAGACGGTGTTCATGGAGATGGTGTTCCGGCCGATTGAGTATTGGATTGAAGGGGATGGCCCGGAGCAGCGGGCTTTGAACGCGGCTCCGTGGACGGTGCGGAAGGTGCTGAAGAAGGTGGCGAAGCATGCGGTGTTTCTGACGCTTTCGTTTGTGATCGGGAACACATTTCTGGCCTACATTCTCGGGGGACGGGCGTGGTGGGAGCTGGTGACGGATGATCCGCGCCGGCATTTGACGGGGTTGGGTTTCATGGTCCTGTTCACGCTGGTGTTTTATGGCGTGTTTGCGCGGTTTCGGGAGCAGGCGTGCACGTTCATTTGTCCGTACGGACGGTTTCAGTCGGTGTTGCTGGACGAGCATTCGATTGTTGTGGCGTACGATTACAAACGGGGGGAACGGCGGGGGCGATGGCGGCGGGACCAGACACCGGCGGAGCGGCGGGCGGCGGGTTTGGGGGATTGCATTGATTGCCGGCGGTGCGTGGAGGTGTGTCCGACGGGGATCGACATACGGAACGGCACCCAGATGGAGTGTGTCAACTGCACGGCGTGCATGGACGCGTGTGATGCGGTGATGGATCGGCTCAGGCTGCCCCGCGGGCTGATCCGGTATGCATCGCTGAACGGGATTGAACGGGGCGAACGGCTACGGATCACGCCGCGCATGGTGTTGTACAGTTGCGTGTTGTTGGGGTTGTTGACGGCGTTGGGGATGATTTTGGCGACGCGGTCGCCGGTGGATGTGACGGTTTTGCGCGCGCCCGGGAGTTTGTTTCAGAAGACGCCGGAAGGTCGGATCAGCAACCTGTATCAGATGAAGATCGTGAACAAGACGTCGCAGCCCATGCCGGTGGAGCTGGAGCTGGAAGAGCCGGCGGGTCGGATGACGGTGTTTGGGGCGCCGCTAGTGGTCCCGGCGGGGGAACTGTTGCAGACGTCGGTGTTGGTGGAGTTGGAGCCGGGGCAGGTGGTTCAAAGTCCCGTGGAGGTTCGGATTGCGGTGATGCATCAGGGACGGAAGTTGCAGAGTGTTCGGACCGGTTTCCTGGGGCCGGTGAGGGCCGGCTCGTCCATGATTCCATGAAAGCTTCGGAACGGTCTTCGGGGGGGTCGCTGTGGCCTGCGGGCCTGGTGACGGCCTTTGTGTTGTTCGTTGCGGGCACGGCGGCACTGGTCTGGGTGAGTCGGCGTGCGAACCTGGATCTGGTGCGTCCCGATTATTACGAAGCAGAGCAGGTTCATGATGCGGAGCAGGCGCGGCGGGACAGGGCGTCGGCGCTGGCACCCCGGCTGCGCCTGACGCTGGACGATTTGCGGCGCCGGTTGTTGTTGCAGTTACCGCCGGGGCATGAAGGGGCCACCGGTCGCGTGGTTTTCTATCGGCCGTCGGCTGCGGCGATGGACCGTGAATGGCCGTTGCAACCGGACGGCTCGGGTTTGCAGGAAATTTCGGTGAGGGACCTGGCGTCCGGGCTGTGGCGCGTGCGGGTCATTTGGACGAACGGCGGGGTGGAGTACGAGGAGACGGGGGACTTCGTACTGCGCGGCTCTGGCGAGGATCCGGCTCGGTAACCGGTCCGGTCTCTTCATGTGCCGTGCTGCGGGCCCCCCGGGCCAGGGTGAGCCATCGCGTGCGGGACCCTGGAGAGTAATTTTTCCCGCGGGCGGCGGGCTTCTGCGGTGACGGGGCTTTTGCCGGCGCTTTCTGCCCTGTTCGAGGAGCCCGCGGACCTTGGGGCGGGTTGGTGGAGGTGGTTGCACGGGCGAGGCGGAAGTTTCGGGGATGGATTCAGAGCCGGCCTTTGGCGTTCATTGAAGATAGGCTTTTCGCGCTTGGTGGATTCCCGGGCCCGGCTCGTGTTGGCACGAGCAATGGGTGGTGATTCTGCGCTCAGGTGATAAAACCGCAACCGGCCGACAATTTTTCGCAACTGACCGTTAGCGCCGGTTCGGGGTTTGTGTTTTTTCTCATGGCCGTATGAAACGACGGGTTTGGTCTTGGATGTTGAGGCTCAAGCATGATGGTGCAAACGGGCCGGGGTCCGAGTGTGCGGGCGACCCGGCCGGGTTGCGAAAGGGGGTGGACCCGTGGAGGTTCCAGCGGGGCCGTGGGCGCCGGGCGCTGTCCGGTTGCGTGGCGCTGGGGGCATGGGTGTGTGGGGCGGCCGGGGCAGAGGTGAGTGCTGCATCGGGAGCCGGCGGCGGAGCAGAATCGACGAACGCACCTGCGGCCGAACTACCGCCGCTGGTGGTGCGAGCCGAGCCGGTGGCCGAGGGGGGCTGGCGCCTGGACAACACGCTGAAGTTGCCGGCGCCGCTGCATGAAATCCCGCGGAGCATCACGGTGTTTGATGCCGAGCAAATGTGGGAGCAGAACTTCCGGACTCCGGTGGATGCGTTTTACTACACTCCGGGTTTGTTTCCCAACGCCGTGGGCAACGGCGCCTATCATTACATTGCCCGGGGGTTTCGGATGCTTCCGGGGGACACCCTGGTGGATGGGTTTCAGGGCTTTTACGTGGGTGGCGGTCAGGGGCCGATGTCGTTGTACGGGGTGGAGCGAATGGTGGTGCTGCGGGGGCCGGCCGGGTTGCAGTATGGTGCTTCCACGATGCCCGGGGCGGTGATCAACCTGATCACGAAACGGCCGAGGCCGGAGCCGCTGACCCGGGTGGGCCTGACCACGTTTACCTACGGTGGCGGGGGCTGGGATGTTGATGAGCGGCTGGGTTATGGATTGGAATTGGACACCACGGGGCCGGTGGATGCAGAGGGGCGGTTGTTGTACCGGGCGGTGCTGGCCGGGGACAACAGCGAGATGTTCACCGAGGATGTGTTGTATCAGACGCGATATTTCAGCACGGCGGTCACGCTGAAGCTGGATCCCGAGGGCCGACACCTCGTCACGCCTCTGGTGCAATTTTCGGAAAACAAGCGGCCCGGTGGGTTGGGGATGGTCATATCACCCTCGACGTCACTCAGCACGTCCGACGGTGTGAGCGGGCCGATTCACGAGGGGGATTTGTCTCCGTTGAGTGTCCGTTTGTGGGACGGAAACCGGAAAGACAAATATCTCGTGGCGGGGTTTGACGCACAGTCGCGTCTGCTGGACGGGTGGACGTTGAATGCGTCGTATCGGATCAATCACTACGAAACGGACATTTTGCAGTGGAGTCCTGTGGTCAACAATGCGGCGCAGCGGGCGCTGCTGGTACAGAGCAATCTGGTGTACCGGACGCAGTCGAAGAGTCAGGCGGATCGCCTGCAACACCTGTTCGACGTAAACACGGTGTTTGAGTTTGAGCCGGCAGAATGGTGGAAGGATCGGTTCCAGGTGGGGATCAACGGCAGGAAGTTTGATATGGAGAGCCGGTCGGCGACGGGGCCGCTGTCGACACCGCAGTCCCCGATTCACATTTATACTGGCCGGGTGCTGGAGCCGGTGCGTGATGTTTCGACGGGTTGGGGGCCCGTGAGCGTCAGCGATGAGTTTCACTGGAATGTGTATGTGCAGAATCAGGCGGCATTACTGGAGGAGCGGTGGATCCTGACGTTGGGAGTGGGGTATGGCCAGCAGCATTTTGCGGACGCGCCGACCCGGAAGAGTGATGCGGTGCCCACGGCCGGGTTGCTCTACAAGATCACGCCGGAGCTGGCGGCCTATGTGAGTTACGCAACCAGTTATCAACCGGCGGATCCCACGCTCGAGGATTATGACGGCCGGGCAGGAGTGTTTGATCCCCAGACAGGCGTGAATTACGAGGCCGGGCTGAAATATGATCTGTCCCGGGGACGTGCGAGTGTGGCGGCGGCGGTGTTCTGGACGGAGCGGGATAATGTCATTGTGCAGGACACTTCCAGGGGACAGGTGAACGTGAATGGCCGACCCTATTATATCCAGCAGCGTGGTCAGCGTGCCGGGGGCGTGGAGCTTTCGGCGGAGGTGCGACCGCTGGAGGGATGGCGGGTAAACGGAACGTTTGCATGGATCGATGCGAGTTATGAAACGGGTTTGTATCCCAAGCCTGTGGCGAAGACGCCCGAGTATTCCTGGAGTCTATATACCCGTTACGACGTGACCAGGGGGCCGCTGCGGGGTCTGGGTGCCAGTGTGGGGGTTGTGTGGCAGGACGAGCGGATGTCAGGCGCTGCGGCCCGCACGGCGGCAAGTCCGGACCCGCTGATGTTGCCGTCGTTCTGGCGCGTGGATGCCGGTTTGTTTTATCGCGTAAACGAGCACCTGGATGTGGCACTGAATGTGGAGAACCTGTTGGATGAGAGGATCTTCGTGGATGGCACCACGGGTGCGAATCTGCAGGTGGCTGCACCCCGGACGTTGACCCTGCGCATGGGGTACAGGTTCTAGGAGGTGGTTCGGGTTCCTCCGTCAGGGACAGGTGAGGACAGGGGCGGTCCCGCGGGCCTGGCGAAGGCCCGCGGGACCTGGTCGGAGTTGGGAATCCAGATGAAACTGCGGAGTATGTTGTTTTGGGTGCACCTGCTGGCCGGTGTCGTGGCCGGCGTGGTGATTGCAGTCATGTCGCTCACGGGCGCCCTGTTGGCGTTTGAGAAGCAGGTGATCGCGTGGGCGGAGGGCAGGAACCGGCGGGTGCTGGTAGGGGAGGATGGGGCGCGTTTGCCGGTGCAATCGGTGTTGGAACGGATCCAGAGGGAGACGGGGCGGATGCCGGTGGCGTTGACCTGGTACCGGGACACCGGGCTTGCGGTGGAGATTGTGATGGGTAGAGAGGAGGTGTTGTACTGGGACCCTGTGTCGGACGAATTGCGGCCTTCACGTGCCGCTGGTGTGCGGAAGGCAATGGCCGTGTTGACGTCATGGCACCGGTGGCTGGGTATGGAGGGTGAAGGGCGATCCCGGGGCAAGGCGATCACGGGGGCGTGTAATGTGGCTTTTCTTGTCCTGATTGTGACGGGGGCGGTTTTGTGGTGGCCGGTTCGTCGTGGTGGGAGCGCCTGGCGGGTACGGCTGTGGTTTCGCGGGGGCATGCGGGGGCGCGCACGGGATTGGCACTGGCATCATGTGTTGGGTCTTTGGTGTGGGCCCGTGTTGTTGATCCTGAGTGCTACTGCTGTTGTGATCTCGTATGAGTGGGCGTCGCGTTGGGTGACGGGTCTCGGAGCGAATCAGACCGCCGGACCCTCCGTGTTGTCGCGTCCTTCGGGAGGGGATGAGTTGGTTGAGGCGGATGCCCGGCGGCAATGGACGGTGGATGAGCTTTGGGCGCGGGTATCCGGGGAGGTGCCCCATTGGACGAGGGTGATGGTTCGCTTTGGAGGTAACCGACCCGGTGGGCCGAGGTCCGGGGGCGGGTCCAGCCCGGCCGAGCGGCGCCTGGAGGGTGTTGTGGGGGAATCGGGCAAGCAGTCGGGCGGGCGTGGGGACGTCGGCGGTTCGAAGGAGGAGGCCCGCGATGGCGTGTCAACAAGGCGTGACGGGTTGGTCGCCGGTGGGGGAGGTGGGCGGGATGGCCGCGGGGGAGGAGTGATGACCTTTACGGTGCAGGAGCGGGGCGCGTGGCCATTGTTTGCGGTGGTGCGGATTCAGGTGGACTCGCGGTCGGGTCGCGTTGAATTGGTGGAGCGGCATGAGGACCAACCGTTGGGTCGGAGGTTGCGGGCCTGGTTGCGGTATTTGCACACGGGGGAGGCATTGGGATGGCCGGGGCAATTGGTGGCGATGGGGGCTTCGCTGGGTGCGGTGGTATTGGTGTGGACAGGGTTGGCTCTGAGTTGGCGTCGGTTCTTTGGCCGGGGGGTGGTGGTGGGTTTGGAGGGTGATGGAGCCGCGGGGTCCCGGTCCGGGTCTGCTCCGTTGGAGGGCAAGGGACCGCAATTCACCGACAAAGAATCGCAACCTACCGCAAGCGGGCGTCGGGGTGGGGTGATATGATGGGCTGGAGGTTGGCATGTGGGCATTAGGATTTGGTTGGTGTGGCAGATGGATCGGATGAATGGTGCAACGCCCAGGTTGGCGGATGTTTGGAGGCCGTTGGGTTATCCAGGGCTGGAGCGACTGGCCGCCGGCATGCGGAGGGCTTGGAGGGGCTTGGTGGGGCTGATGGGTGCGGAGTTGGTCCAACCGGCGCTGGCGGTTTTATGGGCTGTGACCGCCGGGACGGGGTTTGTGGGGCTGGTGGTCCCCTATCCGGAGGCTGTGCAGGAGGCTCAAGAGGTTGCGCCGCCGGTGCTTGAGGTGAAACCCCTTGCTGTGGAACTGGCGCCTCCGGGTTTTGATGGGGTTGCTTCAAGTCCCGCAGGTATGGAGCAGAGTCTTCCAGCGGGGGAGTTGGTGTTGCCGGAACCGTCGGCGTCGGTGTCCGTACCGGCAGCGATGGTGGCGCAGGATTTACCTGCTTTACCGGAGTTGCCTGTGGCGTTGTGGTCGGATCAAGGGTTGGCGGTGGAGGGATCGGCTGGTGGCGGGCGGGTGGAGAATGGAGCCACGTCTGAAAGGTGGTCTGGTCATGGTGGGGGAGTGGGTGCGGGGGCCGGGGTTGCTGGAACCGGTTCCGGGGGTGGTGTGCAAGCCCTGGTACTGGGTGTGGGGGAGGGTCGGCAACCGGCGCCCCCGTATCCGCTGGAGGCGCGGCGGCGTGGGCAGGAGGGAGTGGTGCGGATCCGGTTTTGTGTGGGGCAGGATGGGCGTGTGCTGTGGGCCGAGGCGTTGGATGGATGTTCGTGGCCCTTGTTACGGGATGCGGCGCTGACGACGGTGCGGCGTTGGTGGCGGTTTCGGCCGGGGGAGGTGAGGTTGTACGAGGTGGAGATTCGATTTGAGCTGGCCCGGGCCGAGGTTGGGTTTCGGGGTTGAGAGGGACACATGTTGGCGAACGTTCTGGTGCATTGGTTTTTGGCGGGTGGGCCGATCATGTGGCCCATTCTGGGGTGTTTACTGCTGGCGGGAACGGTTTTGGTGGAGCGGTTGGTCTGGTGGTGGTCTTTGACGCGGCGGTTGAATGGACCTTTGTTGGAGGAGGTTTTGTCGGCGGCGGGCCAGGGCCGGTGGGACCGTGTGGTGGAACTGGTGCGGCGATCGGACGATCCGTTTCTGCAGACGCTGCGAGTGGGATTGGAGGGTGCGAATGTCTCGGTGGTGGGGGCGATGCAATTGCGAGCGGCGGAGCTGTTGGACCAGGCGGAGAAGCGGCTCTGGGTATTGAGCACGATGATTACATTGGCGCCCTTGCTGGGATTGCTGGGCACGGTGGTAGGGATCATGCGGTCATTTCATTTTCTGGGTGATCAGACCGTGGCTGCGGCCCGGATCAGCGGGGGGATTGCCGAGGCGTTGATTGCCACGGCGTCGGGGCTGTTTATTGCGATCTTGTGTTTGCTGCCCTACAACTGGTTGAGCCGGCGACTGAGCCGCATGCGCGGGCGGTTGCAGCGTTGGATTCAACACGTGGATCTGTTGTTGGAAGCGCAGCGGGCACGGGGTGTGGATTGGAGGGCGATGGTGGGGGGTGGGTCGGGTGCGCCGTCTCCATCTCCTGCGCGGATCTTTCACGATTTCTGAGGAACCATGCCGGTAACCCTGGGCCCAAACGAATCGGGTGAAGAGCCGCCGCGGATTGAGATCATTCCGCTGATTGACATCATGTTTTTTTTGTTGGCGGCGTTCATGCTGGTGAGCCTTTCCATGACGTACCTGGAGAGCGTACCGGTGCAGCTGCCGGCAGCGGCCTCTGCGGAGAGTGACACCGGGATGGTAACGGTGCATTTGGTGGTGGACCGCAATGGCATGCTTTGGTGGGAGGGACGAGTGTACGGACCGGCGGAATTGGCTGCTGCTCTGGCTGAGCGATTGAAGGGGCAGAGAGAGCCGCGGGTGGTGGTCAGCGGGGATGGCGAGGCCCGGCATGCGGATGTGGTGCGGGCGCTGGATGTGGTGCGGGCGCTGGGGATTCATCAGGTGACGCTGCATACGCGGCCGGCGGGGCAGGGCTGAGATGGAACGGACGCTTAACCGAATCAATCTTCTGGCGATTCCGTTGTTGACGGTGCTGTGCGTTGTGCAGTGGTGGAAGGACCGGGAACTGCAGCTGCGATTGGAGGAATCCCGGAGGGAAGTGCGGGGGCTGGTAGAACTGCAGGCGCGGCTGGAAGGACAGCTGGAGAGCGCGCGGGCTGATTTGGGGTTGTTCAAGGAGCGGTATCGCGTCAGCGAGGAGCGCAGTGCCGAGCTGCGGCGGGAGTTGGATGGTGTCAGTCGGGAACGGGATCGATTGGAGGCAGAGGTGGGGCGGTTGCGCGAGGTGCTGACCAACTGGATGGAAGCGGTACGGTTGCGGGACGAGAAGCTGGAGGCAGCGGCCGGGACGATCCGGGAATTGAACCAGCGGGTTGGCGAGTTGGCGGATCGATACCGAAACTGTGTAACGAACTACGAACGGTTGGTTGTTGAGCATGGGCGGTTGTTGGAGCGGCTCCGGAGGCCGGGGACAGGTTCGGGGGGTGGGCCGGGTCATGGAGGGCATCGGACACAGGGGGCGGCGGAGGTGGATGTTGAACCTGATGATACGAGCCCGTAGAAACTTCCGGGCGGCGCTGGCAGGAGAGTGGTGCGGGCGTAGCAAGTCGAAACGTGTGCGGGTGAGGGCAGGGGGTGGGCGATGGCCTCTGGGCGGAGGAAGTGATTGGCTTCAGGGTTGGGGTCCGGTGGGCTGGGTCTGTGATGGGAGCCGGGGGTGTGCCTTTCGGATGGCGGTCACCTGTGCGGTGGCTGGCGAGGTGGGTGTGTCGGATCCACGTTGACCATGAGATTCGAGGCCGCACCGATGGTTGTTTGTAGCGCTGCGGTTTCACGGGGTGGCTGGTGCGAACCGGACGAGGGAGTGGGGCAGGAAGGTTGAGCGGCATTCCGGTGTGATGAGGATTTGACTTGCCGGTTGTGTGGAGGGGGCCGGGTGTGGATACTGGTGCGGATGCGGAATCCGATTTACGTGGCATTGGATGTTCCGAGGGCGGACCAGGCACTTGAACTGGTACGGGAGCTGGCGCCGGTGGTGGGCGGGTTCAAGGTGGGGAGCGAGTTGTTTACGGCGGCGGGGCCAGACCTGGTACGTGCCATTCGGTCGATGGGGGCCCCGGTTTTTTTGGATTTGAAGTTTCACGATATCCCGAACACGGTGAGCCGTGCGGTGGCGGCGGCGGTGCATTTGGATGTGCAGATGCTGACGGTGCACACCCTTGGGGGGTTGGCGATGCTGCAAGCGGCCGAGCAGGCGGCCCGGCAAACGGCCTCGGAGACGGGTCGGACGGCGCCGTTGGTGTTGGGGGTGACCGTGCTTACGAGTCTGGATGGGGCGGCGCTGGCGGAGGTGGGATGTGACGATCATGTGGGCCGGCAGGTGGAGCGGTTGGCGATGCTGGCGGTTCGGGCGGGTTTGCGCGGTTTGGTGTGTTCTCCGCTGGAGGTGGCGGGGCTGCGGCAGTTGCTGCCGCCGCGGATGCAATTGGTGACGCCGGGCATCCGGCCGGAGGGGAGTGATCCGGGCGACCAGAAACGGACTCTGACGCCGCAGGAGGCGTTGGAGGCGGGAGCGGACTGGTTGGTGATTGGGCGCCCGATTACCGGTGCGCCGCGGCCGCGTGAGGCGGCCGAACGGATTTTGAGTGGATTGCGGGAGACGTCGCGAGCCTGAGGGGCTCGTACCGATGGATCCGGGGCGACTTTTGAGCATGAAACCCTTGGTTGTGATCGCCACGTTGCGGGCGCGGCCCGGTCGGGAATAGGAGCTTGAGCGTGCGCTGCGGGGTCTTGTGGCGCCGACGCGTCAGGAACCCGGCTGTGTCCGGTACGATTTGCATCGGTCGCAGGACTCCGCGGGTCGGTTCCTGTTTTACGAGATTTGGGCCGACCGCCCGCACTGGGAGACGCACATGGGTCGTCCTCATCTGCAGGCGTTTTTGGCCCGGGTACCGGAGCTGGTGGAAGGGGAGCCCGAGATTACGCTTTGGGAATTGCTGAGCTGAGTGGGGACGGGGGGAGATGCTCGCAGGCGCAGGGCTTTGTGGCGGGGGTTTTCGGGCCGGGCCCGGGTGTGCGGGCCTGGGGCCGGGCCGGGTACTGTGAAGGGCTGGAGAGAAGGCTTCTGCGGTCCTGTTGGGTTGCGGTTACGAAGAGGGTTGAGTTCGGAGACGGTTTTGAACGGGTATGAAAGCGAGGGCATCAGGTGGGTTTGGGTGGGTCTGCATGGCTGGGGCCGGTTTGTGGGTTCGAGCGATGGTTCGGTTGGTCTTGGGCCTGTGGATTTCGGGTGGGGTTGGGCTGGGGTTGACAGATTGCTGTGCGGAGGATGCGGGGTCTGCCGGGGTGCGTGTGCTGTTCGACGGGAGGGATTTTACGGGGTGGCGCGGGCCCACGGGCGACTGGCAGGTGGCGGGGGATGTGGAATTGGATCCCGAGGATCCCCGGCGTTTGCGTGCCAGGGAGGGGACCGGTGTGGCGTGGAACGGTCCACGGGGCCGGACGGTTCACCTGGTCAGCGAGGAGGAATTTGGTGACGCGGAGATTCATGTGGAGTTTTGTCTGGCCCGGCGTTCCAACTCCGGGGTGTACGTGATGGGGCGTTACGAGGTGCAGATCTATGACAGTTACGGGGTGGAACGGGACAAGTATCCGGGGATTGAGTGTGGTGGGATTTATCCGCGGTGGGTGGACGGTCGTGAGGTGGAGGGGCATTCGCCGCGTGTGAATGCGAGTCGGCCGGCGGGGGAGTGGCAGTCGTTTGACATTGTGTTTCGGGCGCCGCGGTTTGATGCGGAGGGGCGGAAGGTTGAGCCGGCGCGGTTTGTGCGGGTGTTGCACAATGGCCGGTTGGTGCATGAGGACGTGGTGGTGAACGGGCCCACGCGGTCGGCGTTGTTTGAGGATGAGAGGCCGACGGGCCCGTTGATGTTGCAGGGCGACCACGGTCCGGTGGCGTTTCGGAACATTCGGGTGCGACCGCTGCGGTTGCCGTGAGTTTGGCAGGGCGCGGGTTGGAGGGGGTGGTTGGTTTGGGGGTCAGTTTGGGTTGATGTCGACGCGGTAGCCGAGGGGTGGGAGGGTGGATCCGTCCGGTGTGCGCCGGGGTGAGTCACTGAAGTTCACGGTGATGGTGACCCCGTTGGCGAAGCGGGTTTGTTGGACGGCGCGGTCGGGGGAGAGAAAGCGGTGATCGGTCATTTCGGTGTAACCGACGCGGCGTGCGACGGGGCAGACGGTGCGGTAGGACCGGACGAAACGCTGCTTTTGCTCGTGCCAGAGTTTGCGGTCGAACATGAACATGGGCGGGGTGCCGTAGAGGAGGTTGAAGAGGTCGCGCAGGTCCCAGAGGGCGGGGAGTTTGTTGCTGTAATCGCCCCAGTACCATTGGGCCACGACGCAGTCGTGATAGACCAGTTCCCACAGGGGCAGGCGGTAGCGCCAGCCGAGCTGGTAACGGGCGAGTTGGGGTGGGACTTCGGTCCAGATCCGGGCCATGTCCCGGCCGGCGTCGGGCACCCGATAAGGTCCGAGGCTGAGCATGCCCTCGAAGTAGTGGACGTAGGGAACGGCGGCGTCGTGTCCGGTTTCCGATCCGGTGACGAGGTTCATGTCCGTGGAAACGAATTGGAGCAACTGCATGCGGTGGTGGCGGCTGTCGGAGCGGGTCATGGGATGGGCGGGGTCGTAGCATTCGCGCCACGGGCTGGCGGTGGTGGTGTCGATGAAGCGTGCGCGGTACGGGTGGGTGGCCAGTTCGTTGGAGATGCGGGGTCGGGCGTAGTGAAGGGCGCGGCTGTCGCAGAGGACGCCGCAGGGGATGCGCGTGCCGTCGCGTGTCTCGACCTCCCACCCCGGGATCCACCGGCCGGTGGCGTCGCGGATGAGGTCGTCGGGCCAGGCCTCGGTGGGCCAATCGGGATGGATTCCCTTCAGGTGTGGGAACCGGGCGGGGTCCATGACGTCCTGGTAGATGTCGTAGCGACCGGTCAAGACACCGAGTTCGTTGAGTTTGCGGAGGGTTTCCGGGGGTTGGCCCTGGCTCCAAAGGATGCGTTCAATGCCGGTCTGCTGCATTTCGCGGACGATGGAGACGGGGTCGGGATCCCAGCACCACACGTTGACGGCGCCGATCAGGAGGTCCACGTGCGGGTTTTGTTGGCGTTTTTCTGCGAGGGTGCGGAACCGTCCGATTTCGCGGGCGTACCGGCGGTAACGTTTGGCGATGGCCACGTGGCCGCCCTGGTTGAAGAAGATGTAGCGGAGCCGGCGGGGATAGCCGAACTGGCCGGTTTGGGCGTCCCATTCGGGAGCGACGGTGAGCCGGCCGTTGCGGCGATGGATCTGGATGGCTGCGTCGTCGGCGGTTTTGAAAATGGCGGCATAACCGTTGGTGCCGTCGGTGACGCCCCAAAAGGCCATGCAGAGGCCGTGTCCGCCGTAGGTGACGAGGCGGAAGAGGTCCACGTCCGGATCTTCCACCGGGTAGGAGATGCCCTCGTTCATGGGGATGACGAGGTATTGGCCGGGCTGACTTTCGAATGGGTGGGGGAATCGGAGGGGGCCGTTTTGCATGGGCCCGGGGGAGGATAGTTCGATGGTGAACTCCGGTTTTTCCGGCTCGCCCTCGAGGGTGAGGTGGAGCGTGCGATCCCATGCCTGTTGATCGAGTACCAGTTGGAATCCCCGGGGCTGGGGGGTGGCGCACAGGGTGCGGAGTTCGCGATGTAGCGGGACCTGATGCCAGGTGTGGCCGGTTCGCCGGTCGGTGACGTGGAGGGTGACGTTGGACGTGATCAGAGTGACTGTGAGGAGGGGGTTTTCCCACGTCAGGGCCGGGGGCAGGTTGGGATCCGGTGGTCGTGCGTTTTCCGTAGGGTGTTCCAGGTTCACGTCGTCGATCCAGAGGGTGGCGGTGCCGGTGCCGATGAACCGCGGCTGGAGCCGGGCCACTCCATCGGGGACAACCCAGCGGACCTGGTGGAGCTGCCAGGAATCCGAGTTGTGGATTTCCCGGCTGCCGTAGGTCCATTCCATCACGCGACCGTCCGGTGCCCAGAGGGAGGCACACAAATACGCGGTGCCTGACCCGGTTTTGCGGGTCCAGGCCTGGAAGACGACGACCTGGCCGGGGACCACGGAGAGTTGGAGCGCGGGTTCAAAACTCCAGTCCAGGTTTCCCCGGTGCTCGATTCGTGCGGCGCTTTGACCGGTGTGCACGGTGTGAGGGTCGAGCTGAAGCCGGCCGGCGTTGGTTTGGCGGGTCCAGAGCGGCCGCCAACCGGTCAGGCCGTTTTCGAAGCCACCGTTTTCGAGGTGGCCCGGCCCGGCGACGAGGAGGGCGGAGGGGATCAGCCACGGCAGGAGGAGGTGCCACGTCCGATGATTCCGGGTTCTCACATCTTTTGGGACGGTGGGTGGTGGTGTCTTGTTCAAGGCGGGGTTTCGGGGGTGGGTCGCTGGTGCTGTGAGAAGGTTGAGGGTGTGCGGGTGGGAGAGTCATGGGCCGGTGTCTCCGGGCCGGAGCCGTTCATCGAATCGGGTCAGGCCTGCCTGTTCAGCTGCCGAGCGGGCGCATTGGTATTCTGCGCGGGTGATGCGGCGGGTTAATTCGGGCCAGAGTTGTCGTCCGGTCGGAGAGAGGACGCGGCCGGCCGGATGGTATTGGTCCATCAGGTTGAAGTAGGTGCGGGGAGAGATTTCGCGGGCCAGCCATGCGGCCACGTCGGCGGTTCCGGCGAGGTTTTCGGGCATGACGAGGTGGCGGACCAGGAGACCTCGTCGGGCCAGTCCGTGTTCGTCCAGCTCGAGGTCGCCCACCTGCCGGTGCATTTCGCGGATGGCGGCGCGGGCGATGGCCGGGTAATCAGGTGCGTGGGTGAGGCGCCGGGCCACCTCGGCGGACCAGAACTTGAAGTCCGGCATGTAGATATCCACCACGCCGTCGAGCCAGCGGAGGGTTTCGAGGGAATCGTAGCCGCTGCTGTTGAACACGATGGGCAGGTGAAGGCCCGCCTCGGCGGCCAGGGCGAGTGCCTCGAGCAATTGCGGGACCACGTGGGAGGGTGTGACCCAGTTGATGTTGTGGCAACCGGCGTCCTGAAGGGCGAGCATGAGTTTGGCGAGTGTCTGTGGGGACATGGGCTCGCCTGCGGGCCGGTGGCTGATGTCGTGGTTTTGGCAGAAGACGCAGCGGAGGTTGCAGCCGCCGAGGAAGATGGTGCCCGAGCCGCGCCAGCCGCGCAGGCAATCCTCCTCACCGAAGTGCGGAAAGGCCGAGGCCACGCGGGCCAGGCGGCCGATACCGCAGATGCCGGTTTCGTCGCTGAGGCGATTGACTCCGCAATTGCGTGGGCAGACGCGGCAGGCGGCCAGGGCCTGTCGGGCTTGCTCGGCCCGCTGGCGGAGTTCGCCGGTTTGGGCCAGGCGGAGGTAGGCCGGCCAGGTTTGCGGCTGTGGGGCGGTGTGAGGGGGGAGGTTTTGGTGGTTGCGAAGCGCGTGGTTGGGGCCGGTTGCTGCGGCCGGTGGCGGCGTGTGATGTTTGATGTTGCTTTTGTGGTTCATGGCCGGGCCGGGCCGGGCTGTGGGGTGCGGTGGTTGGCGGTGGTTTCCTCCGGCACCCACAATGCCACATCAATATATTGGCCGCCGCGGGTTTGGTGGCAATGGACGGCCAGGACGTTGGGGTCCGGCCGAAGGGCGGCGCGGGCTTCGGGAGTCAACGGGACGGCGATGTAATCGGTGGTGTAGCCTTCCAGGCGTGTGGCGACCACACCGTTGATCCACACGGTGGCGTCTTCGTCGTGGTGGATGAGGAGGTGGAGGTTGTCGGGCACGGGGTCGGGGCATTGGAAGGTGCGGCGCAGCCAAATGTCGGGTCCGGACCATGGCGTTTGGACGAAGGCCCCCGGGGTGCCGTAGGTGCCGAAACCGGCCGGGCCTTCGGCCCAATCGGCGTCGTTGTAGTCGGGTTGGAACCAGCCCTCGGGTGGTGGGGTGAGCCGGTAACGCCAGGGGACCGGCTCCAAGAAGGCGGGTGGTGAGAGGAATTGTCCGGGCCAGGGAGCGCTGGGGTCGCGGTTGAGGCGGTTGAGCAGGGCGGGGTCGAGCTTGCTGACGGCGCGGTCGTAGGTGAGCAGTCCGTTGCATTCGGTTTCGACATCGGTGGTCTGGGTATAGACGGCGGCGCTGAGGCCGCTGACGCGATGGAGTTGCCAGACCTGTTGGAGCAGGCGTTGGTAGCGGGCCGCCAGGGCGGGTGGGTCGGGCAACATCACGTACCCCCAGAACTGAGTGGACCAGGTATGGCCGGGGATGGCGAGGCCGAGTCCGCCGAACTCACCGAGGACGGCGGCGCGGCCGGGTTCGGGCGGGGGCGAGACGGGGTCGGGGTAACTGTGGACATCGACGATATCGCCGACGTGGCGGTCGGTCCAACCGCTGGCGTTGCTGACGAGTCGGTCGGGGTCGAGTTCCTTGACCCAGGCGGTGAGGCGTTCGGTATCGTACTGGCCCCAGCCTTCGTTGAAGAGGACCCAGACGATGATGGAGGGGTGGTTGCGGCGGGCCTCGATCATGCGTTGCAGTTCGACTTCGAACTGGAGTCGGGTTTCCGGAGTGTGGTTTTCGCCGCTGGGCATGTCCTGCCAGACCAGCAGGCCGAGTCGATCGCACCAGTAATACCAGCGTTCGGGTTCGACCTTGACGTGTTTGCGGGCGAGGTTGAATCCGGCCTTTTTGAGGAAGAGCAGTTCGTGTTGGATGGCTTCGTCGCAGGGCGGCGTGTAGATGCCGTCGGGCCAGTAGCCCTGGTCGAGGGTGCCGAGCTGGAAGAGGGTTTGGCCGTTGAGTGCCATGCGGGCGCGACCGTCCTCGCCGGTCCGGAGTGTGATGGTGCGGAGGCCGAAATAGCTGCGCACGCGGTCGACGGGGTGGCCCTGGTGCATCAGTTCGACCTCGAGGTCGTAGAGGAAGGGGTTATCGGGGGACCAAAGCCTGGGTTCGGGGATGCGCAGCCACAGTTCCTGTGCTGCGGGGCCGGTGACGCGGGCGACTTCGCGACCTTCGGCCTTGGCGATGGCCAGGACGCCGAGGTTGTCCCGGGAAGAGGAGGGGTCGACGCGGAGGCGCAGTCCGTTGAGTTCGGGGCGGAGGACGAGACGGTTGATGCAGGGTTGTGGGACCGGCTCCAGCCATACGGTTTGCCAGATGCCGGAGGACGGGGTGTAGAAGATGCCCTCGTTGCGGTGGGCCTGTTTGCCGCGGGGCTGGCCGCCCTCGGTGGGGTCCTCCACCGCCACCAGCAGTTCATTTTCCCCGGCAGGTTGCAGGGCGCGGGTGATATCGAAGGTGAAGGGGTCATATCCGCCGCGGTGTTCGCCCACGTGGATTCCGTTGACCCAAACCCAACAGGCCCAATCCACGGCGCCGAAGTGCAGGCGGATCCGCCTGTTGGTCCAGGACTCGGGGATTCGAAATGTGCGCCGGTACCACAGGCGTTGGTCGGGTTGCAATCGGCGGCCCAGGCCGCTGAGGGGCGCCTCGATGGGGAACGGGACGAGAATGAGGCCGTCCCACCGGGTTGGAGGGGTTTGCCGGGAGGCGGGTGTGATGGCGTAGGACCAGAGGCCGTTGAGGTTGAGCCAGTCGTCGCGGACGAGGGTGGGGCGTGGATATTCGGGCCAGACTTGGTCGGGGCTGACCCGGGCGGCCCAGCGGGTGGTCATGTGGCCGGGGACCAGCTGCCATGCGGGTGCGTGTTGTGTGGGCTTGGAGTCGGGAGACGGTGGAGCGGCGTGGAGTCGGGCGGCCAGCAGGGCCGGGATGAGCCGTGCGAGGCTTTTGAATGCGGGGCACCGGTGTCGCGATCGCCGGTTTGGGCGGTCCGTGGTGGAACCCCGGGGGGCTGCGTCAGCCGCGGAGGTATTTGGCGACGGCTTCCGTGCGGGATCGGACGTGAAGTTTTTCATAGATGCGGCGGATGTAATTGCGGACGGTATGGATGCTGACGCCGAGCTTGTCGGCGATTTCCTTGTAGGCCCGGCCCTCGGCGAGTCCTTCCAGCACCTCCCGTTCGCGGGGTGACAACTCGGCGGCCGGGTCGGGTTTGGGTGGTGGTTGTTGGAAGGAGGTGACGATTTTTCGTGCGATGGGTGCCGACATGGGCGAGCCACCGCCGTGGACTTCCCGGATGGCCTCCAGCAGGCGGGGCGGGGCCAGGCGTTTGAGCAGGTAACCGGTGGCGCCCGCGGCCAGGGCGCGGAAGATGCGGTCCGTGTCTTCGAACACGGTCAGCATGACGATCTGGGTGTCGGGCAGGAGCGGCTTGAGTTGGCGGACGCATTCGATGCCGTCCATGGTGCCGAGGTTGATGTCCATCAGCACGACGTCGGGCCGGTCTGCGGGCAGGCAGGCCAGGGCTTCCTCGGCGCTGGCGCAGGCCCGGACGCAATGGAACCCGTCGGCCGCGTCGATGTAGGCGGCGATCTGCTCGCGCAGGTCGGCTTCATCGTCCACGATGGCCACGCGGATGTTTTCAGAGCGTCTTTTCATGAGGTTTCACGGGGTAGTGGAAATTCCAGTTCGACCACGGTTCCCGCGCCCGGTCGGCTGGTGATTTGGCAGGCACCGCCGATCTCGGTCATTCGGCGGTGCATGTTCTTCAAGCCGTCCTGTCCGGAGGTCGTGGGTGAGACCGGGTTGAACCCCCGGCCGTTGTCCTCGATGCGGATGTGGAGGGATCCGTTGACTGCTTGCATTTCCAGTTGGACCCGTGTGGCGCGGGCATGTTTGAGCACGTTGTTGAGCGCCTCTTCGCAGGCCAGGAAGACGTGATGGCGCACCTCGGCGGAGAGGGGCGCGTGGGGGACCTGGCGGGGCAGGCGGATCTGGCATTCGACGGTTGTGCCCTGGAAATACTCGGTGGCGTACTGGGCCAGATAGGAAACCAGGTGCTCGAGGCTGTCGTTGCTGGGGTTGACGGCCCAGACGATTTCGTCCAGGGCCTGCAACAGGGCTCGTGAGGTTTCAGCGATGGCCTGGAGTTTTCCTGCCGTGGCGTCGGTCTTCGGGGTTTCGAGGAGCGCGCGTTCACTGAGGAAGGAGATGCGCGTCAGTTTCGATCCGAGTTCATCGTGCATGTCGCGGGCGATGCGCATGCGTTCCTTGTGCATGGCCTCCTGTTGGGCCAGGTGTTCCAATTGCCGGCGGAGGCGGCGGTGGGAGGTCCAGCGGACCACCCCGGCCACGGTACCGGCCAGCAAGAGTGCCCAGAGGCTCATGCCCCAGAAGCTGCGCCAGAACGGGGTGGGCACGATGAGGGCCAGCTCGGTCACAGGGCTTTCCCAACTGCCATCGGCGCTGCGTGCGCGGATTTGGAGTCGGTATCTGCCGCCGGGCAGTCGTCCGTAGCGCACACGCCGTTCGGGTCCGTCGTCCAGCCAGTCGGCGTCGAAGCCTTCGAGGCGGTGTTGAAACCGGATTTTTTCACCCTCGGCGGGGGATGGCGCGGTGAATTCCACGGTGAGCGACCGCAGTCCGGCCGGCAACCGCAGGGCGGGCGTGCTGTTTGGACCGGGTCGGGCGGTGGAATTTTGCGGCAGGGCCCGGACTTCGCCATTGACGATCAGGGTTTCGATCCGGACGGAGGGTGCTGGTGGTTCTTCGGTGGTCCCGTCTGTACGGATGCTGACCAAACCGGATTCCGTGGCGAACCAGAGGCGTCCGTCCGGAGTGGAGGCGGAGTGGGGCCAGCCCCAGCGCAAGCCTGTTTCGGAGCGGTGCGTGGCGGCGTACCAGCGGCGGGGTTCCACACCGGGGTCATCCTGCCACAAACGGCGCAGGCTGTGTGTGGAGAGTTGGTATACATCCCGCCCGGTGGTCCACCACAGGTTTCCTTGCTCGTCCTGCTGCAGGCCCAGCACCGGGACCGGGCCGTCCGCGGCCCATGTCCGGGTCAGCCAACGGCGCCCCGTCCAGCAGGCCAGCCCGCGGTCCGTTCCCACCCAGAGACGTCCGGCGGCGTCCCGGCAGAGGGATCGGATGGCTCCATGGCCGGATCCGGCAAGTCCCTCGATTTCGGTCCATGTGCCATCGAGATTTCGCCAGAGGCGGCCTTTTCGGGTGCCGGCCCAGACCTCGGGGCTCACCACCAGCAGGGCCGTGATCTGTACGTCGAGGGGCAGGTGGCTTGTTGAGGCGGTGGTGGCGCCATCCGGGTGCCAATGTTGCAAACCGCCCTGACGGGGAGCGATCCAGAGAGCGCCGGAGCCGTCGGTGGCCACCAAACCGATGTCCTCGGAGATCAGGCCATCGGCGGTGCTGTGGCGGATGACACGATCGGGGCGGATTTCGTACAGACCGGCTCCGGCGGTGCCAATCCACATTCGGTCCGGGCCGTCGAAAGCCACCGCACTGACCAGGCTTCGCACCGGGGCGCGCCACCAACCGGTCGAAGGCTGGAAATTGTCGCCGTTTCGGATCCAGAGTCCCTGTCCCTCGATGCCGACCCACAGTCGGCCGGAGGGATGCGTCTGGACGAGGATGGCGGCTCCCTGGGGCAATCCGGTCTCCGTGCCGTGCACCCACACGCGGGTGGGGCTCAGGCAGACCAATCCGGAGTTGCCGGTGCCCAACCACAGGTTGCCGGCCTGATCTTCGCAGAGTGCGCGCACGTCGTTGGGCAACGAGCCGGAGCGCAGCGTCAAGGGCAGGAACCGTTCGCCGGTGAAGTAGAAGAGTCCCTGACCGCTGGTGCCGATCCACAGGCGACCGTCGCGCCCTTCCCACAACGTCCAGATGCGGACCGACGTTACGTCGCCGCTTCGGAAGTAGTTCACCCGTTTCCCCTCGGTCAGGTTGACCAGGTACGTGTCTCCGAAGGCCCACAGGTTGCCCTGGCGATCCTCGTACACGCCGAGAAACTCCGGGCTGCGACCGGTGCTTTCGGCTTCGAATCGCACGGGGCGGATCTGACCGCCCTGCCACTGACAGAGGCCGCCCGCGGTGGTGATCCAGAGGTCCCCGTTTCGCGCCAGGGAAACCTGGCTGATGGTGTTGTGGGGCAGCCCGTTCTCCGTCGTGAACACGTGGCTGCGGCCGTTCCGCCATTCGACCAGGCCGGCGCTGGTGCCGACCCACAAGGTGCCGTCTTCGGCCGCGGTGATGGTATGAATGGTCGCCGAGGCCGCCACGGGCAGGCTCACCGGGCGCAAGCCGTCAGGCTCGAGGACCAACAGCCCGGCATTTTGCGTGCCCACCCACAATCGTCCCTGCCGGTCCTCACAAAGGACGGTCACGACCGGTGGCGGGCCGGGGTCCGGACCGTTTACCCCCACGGACCGGAACTGGACGCCGTCGAACCGGACCAGCCCCTTGGGAGTGCCCACCCAAAGGTAACCGTCGCGGGTTTGCCAGACGGCGGTCACGGTGCGATCCGGCAGCCCGTTTTCCGGCCGCCATACGCGGATGGTCATCTCCAGCGGACCGCGCGGCGTGGCGGCCGTCAGGCTCATCCACCCGATCCCCAGCAACAGGCACCCTGTCATCAACGGCCCGGCTCGCATGGTTGGTTCCTCGCCCGTGACATCGGCCGTGCCGGCCTGGCACCGGGCACGGCGCAAACCAACCTAGTGTCGTCCCGGCCCGGCTGGCAACTGTCCCCGAAACCCTTCCGGCCGTGGCCGACCGGATGCAAAAATCATGGGTTTCGGTGCACAAATTGTCCCTTGCTGGGCGGCCTGCGCCTGCGGTTTGCTGGAGCCGATGAAAAGCTTCATTCACGAGGACTTTTTGTTGACCACGCGCACGGCTCGTCGGCTGTACCACGAGTATGCCGAACCGGAGCCCATCCTGGACTTTCATTGCCATCTGCCGCCGCGCGACCTTGCCGAGGACCGAAAGTTCCAAAACCTGTTCGAGATCTGGCTGGAGGGGGATCATTACAAATGGCGTGCCATGCGCTCCAATGGTGTGGACGAACGCTACTGTACCGGGGACGCGCCGCCGTATGAAAAGTTTCTGGCCTGGGCGCGGACGGTCCCGCACACGCTACGGAATCCGCTCTACCATTGGACCCACCTGGAACTCAAACGCTACTTCGGCATCAACCTCCTGCTCAACGAAGAGACCGCGCCCGCGGTCTGGAAACGGGCCAACGAATGTCTCGCCCGCCCCGAACTATCCGCGCGGGGCATCCTTCAAAAATTCAACGTCCGGCTCGTGGCCACGACTGATGACCCCACCGACGATCTGCGTCATCACGAAACACTGGTCCGGTCCAATGTGCCGTTCAAGGTCGTGCCCACGTTCCGACCCGACAAAGCCCTGCAGATCCACCAGGTTGGGGCCTGGAACGCATGGGTGGACCGGCTGGCAGCGGCTGCGGATGTGGAGATTGCGTCATGGGACGATTTCCTCAAAGCCCTGGAACGGCGTCATGATGCGTTTGCCCGGCTTGGCTGTCGGGCCTCCGACCATGGTTTGGAAAGTGCGTTCGCCACATTCACCACCGAGGCGCGGTTGCGTGCCATTTTTCGCAAGGCGCGTTCGGGTCGTGCTGTCAGTCCGGAGGAACGCGACGCCTTTGCCTCCCATGTGATGCTTCATGTGGGCCGGTTGAACGCGGCCAAGGGGTGGGTCATGCAGTTGCACCTGGGCGCCATGCGCAACAACAACACCCGGCGATTCCGCGAGCTGGGGCCTGACACCGGGTTCGATTCCATCGGGGATTTCCCCCAGGCCCGCAATCTGGCGGCGTTTCTCGACCGATTGGATCAGGAGGAAAGTCTGCCGCGGACGATCCTTTACAATCTCAATCCGGCCGACAATTACGTGTTCGGGACCATGCTGGGGAACTTCATGGACGGGCGCATCCCCGGCAAAATCCAGTTGGGGCCCGGCTGGTGGTTCCTGGACCAGAAGGAGGGCATGGAATGGCAGCTCAACGCCCTTTCCAACCTCGGCCTGCTCTCGCGCTTCGTCGGCATGGTGACCGATTCGCGCTCCTTCATGAGTTATCCGCGGCATGAGTATTACCGTCGCGTCCTCTGCAACCTTGTGGGTCGGGATGTGGAGAACGGTGAGCTGCCGAACGACGATGCGCTCCTGGGCCCGCTGATCCGCAACCTCTGTTACAACAACGCACGCACCTTCTTCGGGTTTGAGGACCTGCCCGCTTCTCCGGAACCGGGCCGATCCCGTGGCGGAAAGCGACATTGAACCTGGTGGCGGGGTCGGTCGGGTCCATCGGTGACCCGAACATGTTCGCATCCGGGCGTCACCGGCTGGAGACGGGGGGGAGGGGTGGCATCCTGGCCCGACCTCTTTGAGGCGCACAACCGGCCCGGGTGAGCGTGAGGTGCTGTTCATGGCCCGGGTTTGTGATGTCACGCGTGCGCACCAACAGGCTGTTCATGGAGCAGAGGCACGGAGGACACAGAGGTTGCCGCGGAGGAAGGCCGAAAAGGATCATGCGAGACGAGGGGCGGTCACATTGCGGGGTGCTGCTCCCTCGAGAGAGCCTCCTTGGGCCTTTGGACCACGGAGAGTGCGGGTTGGGGGCCAGGATGGGTTGGCATCACCCCCGTTGTTGCTGGTGCATATCCAATGGAGGGCGAGGACGCCGTAACTCCCGTGCTGGCGGATGATGCAAGGTGTCTTCAGTTGGGCGATGGCGCGGGAGGCGCACCGTCTCCTGTGCGCAGGTTGGTTCCGGACCGCGGGGACGCGGTCCCTCCCGGCCTGTCGGACGTCGCAAAGGGCACTTTCGATGTGATCGTGTTGCGGGTTGGGGACGGTCCCCGGTGTCTACGTGGTCTTGTAGAGCGCGGGGACGCGGTTCCTCCGGAATTCATGCGACGCCAAGGGCGCGGGCGGGTTGTCGTCTTGTGCGACAGCATCGCGTCCGGGTTGGCCAGTGGTGTGCAAACGGTGACAATTGCGGCGCTTCACCGGATTCGTTTGGATCACTGCATGCGAAGTCTTCGCGGTGGCTTTCCTCTGTGTACTCCGTGGTTCATGAAAAAGGCCCAGCCATGGAAAACACGCCGGCCGGATCCGTGGTCCTACGGTGGGCGTTGCTGTGCCGGCAGTCGTAGCGGAAGTCGGTCGCCGGATGACTTTGGTCCTTGTCCCCGGTCGTATGCGTTTTCGACACGCCCGTGCCGTGCTTGCAGACGATGCACCTTCAGCGGGCCCGGGATTCGATCAATGTGTTGCCGGCAGGGAAGGGTTTGTGGCAGGTCCGGCCCGGCTGGCGCGACCGCGCATGCACCGGGCAAGGCCGCGCGCCAGGTTGAGCGATAGCCGGGCGCGAGAAACGGAAATGCGTCCTCCCCCGTTGCGGCACCATTCGGTTCGTATCGAGCGTCTGGCCATGTCTATGGGTCGAGGTTCATGCAGCATCGGGGCTAATGGCCGGGATTGGGCCCGACGCTGCGGCGACTGCGGGCGGGGCGCCTTGCTTGCGATCGCCCGAACTGTGTCGCCTTGAGAACGGGTCGTGATGGGTTACTCCGCATCCCTCGCTGCCGGTACGGTCCAGCCAGCCGCTCGTAAGGATCGCTCCGGCGCGGTCGTCAACCACCGACGGATGTCGTTGTCTGTTGTGCCCGTCTCGCCCGGGACGGGCCACCGGCTTTAGAAATTGAATTCCACCTGCGCCCAGACCTTGTGGATGTCGAAGTTGTAAGGGCGGTCTGTTCCGTCGTACCAGGCGTATTTGGCGAGGAATGTCCAGTAACGGCCGACGCGTTTGGAGATGAGGATGTCGATTTCCCGGCCGAAATCAGCGCCGCTGTCCTCGGCGTTGAACTTGTGGTAGACCACGCGGAGGGGGGTGTCGGCGGCGAGTGTTACCTGGACGAATGCCTGGAGGTCACGCAGGCCTGCTGTGGGTGTGTTGAGGAAGACGTCGGCCCATCCATTCCATGCGTGCAGGGTGGCGAGGGGCGTGCGGACGGGTGCTCCGTTGTCGCTGCCCAGGGTTTCCCATGCGGCGCCCGCGGTCCAGCGCCCGTAACGTGCAGCCAGCTCAAGGAGGTAGTAGGGTGCGCTGTAGTCGAGCGAGCTGTCGCCGTAATCGGTTTGCCAGGCGCCTTCCAACCGGTAGTCCAGGTGGAGGTTTTCTTTGATGGGTTGGGTTCCGCTCCAGGCCAGGCCGTAGGTGGCACAGGAGGCGTTTGGGCCGGCTGCGTTTTCGAGGTTGAGGAGCCACGCGTAGGCCGTGATGCGGGCAGCCGGATGGGGTGCCCATGAGAGGTGGACCAGGTGCGAGTCGGAATCGAAGTTTCGATTGGCAGGTGGCAGGCCGCTTACGTTGCCGAAGACGCGACGCACGTCCCAGACGTAGGCATAGTCCAGGGCCAGTTCGGTGGCGGGGTGCCAGCTGAGGGTGGCTGCGTCGTAGGTTTGCATGTTTTGGCGCCAGGCGACGTCGCCGATGAAGCGCTGATTGTCGAATACGATTCGTTGCCGGCCGATCTTGAGGGTGAGCTGATGGGCCCAACTCCAGGAGATCCATGCCTGGTTGATTTCCGTGGTTTCCGGATCTGCGACGACCGGTCGGCCGGGCTGGCCGTTGGCGCCGGCGGCGTTGTAGGAATCGTCATCCAGTGCCAGGATGTTTTCGGCTTCCAACATTCCCTGAAACCCGTACAGCGGCGCGGTGGTGAATCCGAACCGGGTGCGGATGGTGCCTGCATGGGAGTCCAGAGGCAGGTTGTCTTGTCGGACGAATTCGTATCGGGCGCGTACGTTGAGGGAGAACGTTCCCTTTTGGAGGGCCGGGGGCAGGTCCTGCGTCCAGGCGTTCCAGAACGATGAAGGGTCCACGGCGCGGAGTGGAGGGGCGCCGATCCATGAGGCTGCGCACAGGCAGAGAATCCACCAGGTCGGCGTGCACGAGCGGCACGGGGTTGTGGTCGTCGTGGTCATTTTGTTTCTCATGGGTGTGTGATCCGTCGGTTTGTGGGGACCGCCCAACCACGTTCGGGCGATCCGCTGCCTTCCGAGTATCCGGGTCGGTGGAGGCGAAGCCTTGACCCAGGTCAAGAGATCCGGCGGTTTTGCGGGGCGGCGTTTGTCGAAGCCCGGCGGGTGGCGGGCGATGGGGCCGGGGCAACTCGTGGAGTGGGGGAGGGTCCGGCGGGTTGAATGATGGCCGGGACCCGACAGTTGGAAGTGTGGGCTTGGTGGGAGTGTTTGGATGCCGTGGGGATGTGGGTCGGGGGTGGTCGGTTTTTGGAGGTGGTGCGGTGCGGCCAGGGTCTGAAGAGGGGGGTTGGATCGTTGAAAGCCGGCGGGTTCCCAAGGCGTTTGCGGGTGGTGGGCGGGGGACGTGTTGGCCGGGGCGGCGGAATTCGGACTTTCCCGAGTTCATGGCAGGGCTACCTTGGGCGGCATGGTGGAGTCGAACCGGTCGTTACAACTGCATTTGTTACTGAGCCGGAGCACCATTGTTTTGTCGCTGCAGGCGCGGACGCGGGACGAGGTTCTTCGCGAGCTGGCCGCGCGTGTGCCCGGTTTGGAGGGCCGACCGGAACGGCTGGAGGAGCTGGTGGAGGCGCTGCGGGATCGCGAGGAACTGCACAGTACCGGCATCGGCGAGGGTGTTGCGCTGCCGCATGCGCGTCAGCCGCTGCCTCATTTGTCGGACCGGCCCGTGTTGGTGTTTGGGCGGCACCCCGGTGGTGTGGCGTTCCGTGCTGTGGACGGTCGACCGGTGCGACTTTTCTTCCTGATGTTGGCGCCGGATTTGACGGTGCACCTGGCCATGCTGGCGCGGATCAGCCGACTGTTACGTCAGGTGGCGTTGCGGGAGGCCTTGATGACGGCTGCCACGCCGGAGGCGGTGATTGAGCTGCTGCGGGAAGCCGAGGCTCGGCTGGACCAGGGCCGATAGGGGTACGGGTCAGGTGCGGGAATGAGGTTTGGGCGTGTTGGGGGGCGATTGCCGGTGCATCTCCGGTTCCGACCCAACTGGGCGGTCTGTTGGCCCGACTCGGGTGCGTAGCCGGCTGGTTTCCCTGGAGGCGTGGGAGTTGGTGGGTTTTGATGGCTGTATGGGGCGGATTGGGGGTGCGGGGGTCGGCGGGGATGGTTGAGGTTGTCCCGGGGTTTTTGCTTGAGGGGCGCACGGGTCGGGGGGCGAACCGGTGGATGTTGGCGCGATACGAATCCGGCGTGGAGGGTCAGGACAGGGATACACCCGGTTGATTGGGGGTCGGGCTGGCATGATCGTGGGCAGGGGTGTCCGGTTTTGGGACGCGCTCGGCAAATGGGTCGGGAGGCGAGGCTGTGGAATGGTGTGGATGGCGATGGTTTCCGGGGCCGGAGGGGCGGGGCCTTCAGAGGTTGCAGCGGGTTGTGGATTGCGTGTGTGGGGTTTTGCGGGGTTGTGGCATGGTTTTTGCGCGTCGCGGTTGGGCGATATGGCGACGAAGCTCCAGCTGGCGACGTTTCTGCAGGAGATCCGGTACTACACGGCCGTCATGGACCGGCAGGGCCGACCGCCTGTGTGGGCGGAGGCGATGGGGACGTGGGCCTGGCCGAGCGAGTGGCCGGTTGGGATTCAGCGGCGTCGGCTCCAGGTGGAGTTTCAGTCAGGGTACGACGCGGAGTTACAGGTACCGGTGCGGGTCGTGAGTGTGGGCCGGGTCGGGTCCGATTCTCGCAAGCGGTCACGGAATCGGAGTTGAGGAGGGAGTGCCGGGCGGGGGCGGAGGCGGACTTTCAGGGGGTTGTTTCGGGGGGGTCGCCGGGGCGACGGAATTCGATTTGGACTTCGCGGAAGCCGGCGGCTTGGAAGAACCGGGTCAGTTGCAGGCGTGCCTGTTCCTCCGCCTCCTTGAGGATGCCGGCTTCGTGGGCGGCGAGTCGGATTTCCCGGAGAGCGGTTTGGCGGGCCATTTGTTCCATTTCGCGATCGAATCGGCGCAGCAGGCCGGTTTGACGGTCGATCACCTGAGTGCGTGATTCGTCGAGGTAGGCATCGGTGACGCGGGGTGCGGGCAGGCGCAGGCGCAGACGGTTATCGCGGATTTCGATGTCGCCCGGTTGGACCCGGGTCAGGTCCACACCGGCCTTGACCACGCCGTGGGCCAGCAACAGGAGTCGGTTTTCGCCGTACCATTTGACGTCTTCCACGATCACCGCCTTTTCCAGCACGTAGCGCACGGTGACCAGTTGCGCCAGGGACTGGATTTGCTGGAGGACGGCGGCGCTGGTTCGGATCCGTGGGCCCTCGGGTATGCCCAGCCATTGTTTGTAATGGGCGCCCAACCAGAGGCCCAGGGCAAACAGCACGATCAGAAACAACGCTTGGGCGAAAGAGGCCAGGGATTTCACGGCTCGACCTTTTTCTGCAGGTGGGTACCACAAGATTGCATTCCACTCCCGTGCGCCGAGAGTGCCTTTACGGGGCGGCCCGGTTGGGTCCGGTTGCGTGGCTGGCGATTCATAAACAGGCTTTCAGCGGTCCCAGAGGAAGGATTGCTGTTGGCCCACAAGGGTGTCGTCGGACCACAGGGTGACCCGCCATGCCACCACGTCGCCCAAGGCACGGAATGTGTCCGGGGCCAGTCGGATTGAGGTCCAGTGCCGTCCCGTGCGTTTGGTTGTGAGCGGTTGTTCGAGGGTTTGCTCATGGGGGATACCGTCCCGGGCGACACCGCGCAGTTCGATCCGGAGCTTGAGGTTGCCGGTGACGTTGGGGGGTCGCCGCCAGAGGATTTGGAACCGCATGGACTCGCGCAGTTCCGGATGCCGACGGAGCTGTGCCTGATAGGCGTCGCGGTCGAAGAGGCTGGGCGACCGGGCTGCCCGGCCTTCGCGGTCCAGGTATTGGGGCAGAACCTTCAACACCTGGGCTGTTCCCGGGGTCAGGCTTGCCCCGAGGATTGCGAGGCAGGCCCACCATCGCCATTTCCCGAGTCTGCGCATACGCAGGCTACTATAGGGCGGCGGCCTGCCATGGCAACGCCAACGGCCCGTGGGTCATTGTTTTTGGGTGTCGGCTTGGATTGGGCGGGCGACGACCTTTTGGGCGACCTCGGCTCCCGGGAGCGGCGGGGTGGAGAGGTGCCGGGCGAGGGTGTGCGGGGCTGCACCCGGATGCGTTGCGGGTCATGGGGTTGGTGTCGGGCCAAGGTTGGGACCGGCACTTACGTTTTGTCCCGGGTTGGATGAATGGGGAAGGGTGGAGAAGGCGTCGGCCGGGATGCGGTTACTGGAGTAAAAGGGCAAATTGCCTGCAGACCCAACGGTGCCATCCGAAGGGCGGGGCTTGTGGTGGTGAACGGGAATTCCCGGTTGCGGTCCGGGGCGGTTCATGTTGAATTTGGGTCCATGAACGAACCGGTTCAGTCCCGAGTTGGAGTGGCTTGGTCCAAACTTACCGTGATTTGCGGTTTCGGCTTTCTGGTGTGCGCGGTGGAGGGTGGGGAGGCGAAGGAGCCGCGTGTGGTGGATCCGGGGCCGCCGCCTGCGGATGCGATTGTGCTTTTTGATGGGAGGAACCTGGACGCCTGGGAGGACGAGCAGGGCCGGCCTGCGCGTTGGGCCTTGAAGGAGGGCGCGATGGTGGTGAACGGGACGGGGAGCATCCGGACCCGGCGCTCCTTTGGCGATTGCCAGCTGCACATTGAGTGGGCCACGCCGTCCAAGGTGGAAGGGGAGGGCCAGGGACGCGGCAACAGCGGGGTGTTTTTGATGGGGCGGTACGAGATTCAGATTCTCGATTCGTGGCAGAATCCGACCTACATCACGGGTCAGGCCGGCGCGGTGTATGGTCAACATCCGCCACTGGTGAATGCGTCTCGGCCGCCGGGGGAGTGGCAGGTGTACGACATCGTGTTTCGGGCTCCGCGGAGGGATGCCGAGGGTCGGGTGACGCGACCGGCCGTGGTCACGGTGTTTCACAACGGTGTGCTGGTGCAGGATCACGTGGAGATCCGGGGCAGCACCTATTTGGATCCGCCGCGCTACGAACCGCATCCGGACAAGGCCCCGCTGGTGTTGCAGGATCACGGGAATCCGGTCCGGTTCCGGAACATCTGGATTCGCGAACTGTGAGTGGTGGGGGTCGGCTGTCGGGTGACGGTCCTGGTCCTCTTCAGGTTGCGTGCTTTGAGGTTGGGGTGTTGGATGCGGGGGCGACCGGTCCTGGTGCCTGCGGGGTTGCGGGGTGCGGTTCGAGTTCGGTCTGTTCCTGTCGGACGAGGCGGCGGGCCAGTTCGATGAGGGGCAGGTCGTTGAGCAGGTCACCGAACCGGAGTCGCGGCATGCCGCTTTGTTGTTGGCCGAGCAATTCGCCGGGGCCGCGGAGTTTGAGGTCGGCTTCGGCAATGGCGAATCCGTCCTGGGTTTGCACCAGCACTTCCAAACGTTGGCGGGTCTCCCGGGAGCGTGCGTCGGAGACGAGGATGCAGTGCGCGGGCAGGTTGCTGCGGCCGATGCGGCCGCGCAATTGATGGAGCTGTGCGAGGCCGAAGGTTTCGGCGTTGAGGATGACCATGACGGTGGCTCGGGGTACGTCGACGCCGACTTCGATGACGGAGGTGCTGACCAGTGCGGCGATGGTGCCGGTACGGAAGGCTTCCATCACGCGGTCTTTTTCCCGGGCGGGGAGTCGTCCGTGCATGAGCCCGACGGGGTGGGGATGGAGGGCCTGGCGGATGAGGGTGTATTCCTGTTCGACGGCGCGGACGGCTCCGGCGTCGGTATCTTCCACGCGCGGGCAGATGATGTAGGCCTGGTGGCCGGCGGCCAGTTCGGAGCGGACGAACTGCCAGACCTCGGGCAGGTGCGCCGTGGTGCGGAGGAGGGTGCGAACGGGTTTGCGGCCCGGAGGTGCTTCATCGAGGACGGAGACGTCGAGGTCGCCGTAGAGGGTTAGACCGAGTGTGCGGGGGATGGGCGTGGCGGTCATGACCAGCAGGTGGGGGTAACGCCCCTTGCGGACCAGGGTTTCGCGCTGGGCCACGCCGAACCGGTGTTGTTCGTCGATGATGACCAGGCCGAGGCGCGGCAGGTTGACGTGTTCACTCAAGAGGGCGTGGGTTCCGATGTAGAGACCCACGCCTTCAGGGAGGGCGGCGTCGGGCTTGGGGAGAAGGGGGGCCGCGGGGGCGGTCGTGGGGCTGGTGGGACCTGTTTTGCGGCTGCCGGTGTACAGCCAGACGGGCACGCCCAAGGGTTCGAACCAGCGCTGGAAGAGGCTGTAATGTTGTTCGGCCAGGATTTCCGTGGGGGCCATGAGTGCGACGGAGTAGCCGCTTTCGAGGGCCATGAGGGCGGCGCAAGCGGCCACGACGGTTTTGCCGCTGCCGACGTCGCCCTGGAGGAGGCGGCGCATGGGCCAGCGTCCGCCCAGGTCGTTGCGGATCTGGCGCAAGACCCGTGTTTGGGCGCCGGTGAGCTGGAAGCCGAGTCGGGCCAGGAAGGGCCGGATGAATCGGTTGCGGTCACCTGCGCAGGGGAGGGCGGTGGCGAGTTGTATGAAGCGGCGTCGTCGTTCCCAGAGTGCCTGTTGGAGCGCGAGGAATTCCTCGAGGGCGAGTCGTTGTCGTGCCCATTCGGCCTGCTCGGGTGTGTCGGGGAAGTGGAGCCATCGGATGGCTTGTGCGTGGCCGGGCAGTGGATGGAAGGGCGGCGGCAGGGGCGGCAGGGCGGGCTGATCGGGGATCTGGTGGCCCCAGCGTTGCAGCACACGCCAGATCAGTGCGCGGAGCCATCGCTGGGACAGACCTTCGGTGGAGGGGTAGATGGGTGTGATGCGGTCGAAGTGGACGAATGATTCCTCGTCGCCCTCGACGGTTTCTGTTTCCGGGTGGTCGATGGTGGGGGGCCTCAGTTGGCGGACTTTGCCGTAGACGACCAGTTCGTCACCGGGGTGGAATTGGCCGTCCATGTAGGGTTGGTTCCACCATCGGCAGTGCAATCGGCCGGTGCCGTCGTCCACGATCACCTCGTACAGGCACCGGGTGCGCCGGCGAAAGGTTTTCAATCCGGCAGCGATGACGCGGCCGCGGATGAGTGCCGGCTGGGCTGCCTGGAGCGAGGCGATACGGGTGAAGCAGCGCCGGTCTTCGTAGCGGCGGGGTCGGTGCAACAACAGGTGGCCCACGGTTTCGATGCCCAGTCGGGCCAGCAACCGGGCGCGTTCCTCGCCCACGCCGTAGAGGCGTGTGACCGGCCAGGTCAGGAGGTTGTCGGACGCGGCTGCGTTCGAACTCATCGTTGGGGACGTTACGGGCAAGCCGGGGGCGGCTCAACGGCAAACGCCGGGTCGGTGGACCGGCCCGTTGGGGATGGGTTCGGGAGATGGGATGCACCGCGGCGGGGCGCCTTGCCCGGCGGCCGGTCCTGGCGTATGGTCGCGCCGTGAAGCGTCTTCGGTTTGCCTGCCGTTTCCGGGAGGTGACGGTCGCCCTGGGCTTGTTGTTGGGGGTTTCGTGGAGTGGGGCGAAACCGGTATTGCTCCGCAATGCAACCTTTGATCCTGCGACCAATGCCGTGCCTTCGCTGACGGCGGCCGGCGTACCGCAACCAGGGGAGGGGTCTTTGCGGCGTTTGTATCTGGTGCAGTTGCGGGAACTGCCGGGGACACAATGGCGGCAGGTGTTGGAGCGGCTGGGTGTGACCGTGCTGCGGTACGTGCCGGAGGACACCTATGTGGTTCGATGCGACGGCGCCACGATCCGCCGGGTGGAACAGTTACCGTTTGTGGCATGGGTGGGTCCTTATGAGGCCCGCTACAAGGTGCATGCGCCGCTGGCGGCGGCGGCCCGGCCGGGCGGTGTGGAAGTCAGCGTGTTGGTGGCTGCGGATGCGGATCCGGCGGAGGTAGAGGCGGTGCGCTTGCGTTTTCAGCGGATTCGTCAGGAATCCGTGCTGCGCAGCGGGGTGGTCCTGCGGGGTTGGTTGCCCGGGACGGATGTGGAGGCGCTGGCCCGGTCGGAGGCGGTGCTGTGGATTGAACCCGCGCCCAGGATGCGGTTGTACGACGAGGTTTCGTCGAAGATCGTGGCCGGTGACGGGGGGCCGAACCGGCTGTTGGCGCAGCGACTGGGCTGGGACGGCAGCGGTGTGACGGTGGCGGTAGCCGACAGCGGGCTGCAATGGGGTGAGGCGGCTTCCATGCATCCGGATCTGATGGGTCGCACTCCGGTGTTTTTTTACTACGGCGATCTGACCGACGCGGCGGATGAGCACGGGCACGGGACGCATGTGACCGGGATCATCGCCGGGGACGGTGCGGGGGGTGAGATGGATGAGAACGGTTTCCTGTACGGCCTGGGTGTGGCGCCGGGGGTGCGGATTGTGACACAGCGCATTTTCGATGGCCTGGGCGGGTACCAGCCGCCGCCGAGTTTTGAACGTCTGACGCGGGATGCGGTTCGGGCGGGGGCCGACATCGGGTCCAACAGTTGGGGGGACGACACCGGGGGGCGTTATGACCTGAGTGCGATGGAATTTGACGAGTTGGTGCGGGATGCCGACGGTCTGCGTTTGGGGGATCAACCGTACATTTTGGAGTTTTCGGCCGGCAACGCCGGACCGTATGCCCGGACGATCGGCAGTCCTGCCGTGGCCAAGAACGTCATTGCCACCGGGGCCACGCAGAACGATCGGTTTGATCTGTTCCTGTACGACGTCGGCGCCGAGGCCGTGGCCGACTTTTCCAGCCGCGGGCCCTGTGAGGATGGGCGTATCAAACCGGATCTGGTGGCGCCCGGCACGTGGATTGCCTCCCTCCAAAGTGCTGCCGCGCCGGAGGACAACGCCTGGCTGCCCATATCCCGGCTTTACAGTTACATGGGCGGTACGAGTCAGGCCGGCCCGCACGTGACCGGTGCCGCGGCGCTTTTTGTGCAGTTTTACCGTCACCATTTCACCAACGCCACTCCCTCGCCGGCTTTGGTGAAGGCCGCCCTGATCAACACGGCGGTGGACCTGGATGACGCGATGGGAACGGGGCCGGTGCCGAACTTTGACGAGGGCTGGGGTCGGGTGAACGTGGTGCCGCTGCTGAGCGGGGAACGGCAATTCCTCTTTTACGATCAAACCACGCCTCTGGTCACGGGCCAGTCCTGGGAAACGGTGGTGGTGGTGGATGGGACCGAGCCGCTGCGGATCACGCTGGTGTACACCGATGTGCCGGGGACGCCTTTTGTCCTGCCGGCGCTGGTGAACGATCTGGATCTGGAGGTGGTGGGGCCCGGAGGGGAGGTTTATTTGGGCAATGCGTTTCGTCAGGGCGAGTCCGTGCCCGGCGCGGTTACGCCGGATCGCCGGAACAACGTGGAGTGCGTGTATGTGCAGGAGCCGGAGCCGGGGCCGTATCGGATCCGTGTGCGGGCGTATCGTGTGCCCGAGGATGCGCGGCGGGACACGCCCGAGGTGGATCAGGACTTTGCGCTGGTGGTGTCCGGCCGGTTTCTTCCGCCCGGGATCGGTGCGTTGCGGCTGGACCGCGGGGCCTACACGGCACCGGACGAGGTGGGGATTCGTTTGTTTGACGGGGACCTGGCAGGCCAGCCGTCGGTGTCCATTCGGGTGAGCAGCACGACCGAACCCGGGGGCGAGCTGGTGGTGTTGTCGGCTGCGGACGGGCTGGGTTCGTTTACGGGTCGTGTGGCCACCGTGACAGGGTTGGCGGCGTCGGATGGCCGTCTGCAGGTGGCGCATGGCGACGAGATTGTGGCGAGGTATTGGGATGCGTCAGCAGGCGAGGAACGCGTGGCGACGGCCCGGGTGGATCTGGTACCTCCGCGGATCAGCGGGGTGCAGACGCGGGTCGAGTATGGAGTGGTTTGGGTGAGCTGGAGCGTGGATGAACCGGTGTTGGGCAGGGTTCGGTTTGGGACCAACGCAGCACTGGACCGGTTGGCTGTGTCGGAGGACTGGAGCATGACGCCGGCAGTCAGTCTGGGTGCTTTGACTCCGGGTGTGACCTGGTACTTCCGGGTGGAGGCGACGGACGAGGCGGGGAATGTAACCGTGGAAGATCGGCAGGGCGGGTTGTATACGATTGTGGTGCCGCCCGCCCCGCCGGTGTTGGTGGTGGACGGGTATGACGATCCGTTTTTTGGCGCGCCGCCGCTGGAGGGTTACACCGATGCCCTGGCCCTGGCGGGTGTTCCGTATGAGGTTTGGGATATCGCTGCGCAGGGGGATCCGCCGTTGGAGGCCCTGTTGGCCCATCGGGCGGTGTTTTGGCGGGTGGGCGAGTTCACCGGGTGGACGCCAGCGCAGGGGTTGTTGGTGAGCAATTATCTGGCATCGGGGGGAGCGCTGTTTGTGGCGTCGATGGATCTGCTGACCCGGAATGTGGAAACCCTGGGACCGACGTTCAACCGGGACGTGCTTCATGTGGAGAGTTTCGACGAGGACGCCACGGTACCGTTCCTGGTGGGTTTGGGGGATCCGGTGGGTGAGGGAATTGATCTGGCTCTGGACTACAGCGTGTACGAGGAGTTGTGGTTCGGATTCATCAGTGACATTTCGGACACCCTGGTTCCCGCGGCGGATGCGGTTCCGGTGCTCGGGGACGGGATGGGTGGGGTGGTGGCGCTGAGGTGGCCGCGTCAGCCGGGTCCGGGCGATGGCCGGCTGGTCTTTGCGTCATTCCCGCTGGATGCCGTGCCGATGGGGAGCGGTTCCAACGACCGGGTTCAGTTGATCCGGAACGTCCTGCGGTTTTTGGCGCCGGGTGCGGAGGGTCTGGTCACGCTGACGGTGGACCGGCCGGCCTACACGTTGCCGAGCCTGATGCGGATTGAGTTGGGGGACGCCACTCTTCGCGGTCAGGGCAACGTGGCGGTGCGGGTGGAGAGCAGCAGGGACGCCGTGGGTTTGACCGTGGACCTGGTGGAGTCCGTGGTGCCCGGGGTGTTTGTCGGGGAGGTCAGGTTGGTGGGCCTGTCCGATCCGGCGGGGCCCGGCACATTGCGGGTGGCTGACGGGGACACGTTGACCGTGTGGTACCGTGACGGGGTGAGCGGGCGCGAGCTGAGTGCATCGGCCCGGGTGGACACGAGGGCGCCGGTGGTGAGCGGCGTGACGCACGAGCCGGACTACGTGCAGGCCAGCATCCAGTGGGAGACGGACGAGCCCGCCGATGCCCTGGTGCAGTTTGGGGAATCGCCGTTGCTGAGTCGAACGGCATACGATCCCACCCCGGCGACGACCCACACGGTGGTGTTGTCCGGGCTGCGTCCGAACACGGTGTACTACTACCGCGTGGTCAGCCGCGATGCTGCGGGCAACATGGGCGTGGACGATAACGGAGGTCGACTCCACAGTTTCCGTACTCTGGAACCGTTACGTCCGCCGTTTTTTGACAACATGGATGGTTCAACCAGCCAGTGGACCGTGTTCAACAGTGAGGAGACCGTGGGCGGGTGGGAACGCGGCGTGCCCGCCAATGGTCATGAAACCGCGGCGCATTCACCTCCGTGGGCGTGGGGCACCAGCCTGCAGGGCCGGAGCTATGATTACATGGAAACCTTCCTGATCAGCCCTGCGATTTTCCTGGGCGGAGGGAACACGGCCCGGCTGACCTTCTGGCACAGTTATGATTTCATCCCGCGCGATGAGCTGGACGTGTGGGAGGTGGGCACCGTGTACGTGATCACCAACGGGGTCGGGAGACCCGTGGCCGTGGCCGAGTTCGGCTTCGATGCCGAGAACTGGAACGAGGTGGAGGTGGACCTGACGCCGTTCATGGGCAACATGATCAACGTGGTGTTCGCCTACCAGATGATCTCGCTGGCGTTGGATTCCCATCCGCGGCCCGGCTGGTTGATTGACGATGTCAGCATCACGGTCAGCCAGGTGGACCCTGGCGTTCTGGTGATCACCAACAACCTGATGCAGGCGGAGTGTTTGTTGTCCGGGCCGATCCAGCGGCGTGTGCGCGGGGTGTTTGAGGTGATTTCGAACGCGCCGCCGGGCCGGTACGTGGTGGAGTATGCGGACGTACCCTGGTATGTGGCCCCGCCGGCGCAAACCAATGAACTGGTCTCGGGCGGGACGGTGGTGTTCGTCGGTCACTACGGGATGGTGGATGCAGACGGGAACGGTTTGCCGGACGCTTACGAGGTCGCGTACTTCGGTGGAGTGGATCCCCGTCGGGGTTGGCTGACCGATGCGGACGGTGACGGGATGAGCGACGCGGCGGAGTTCATCGCCGGCACGAATCCCACCAACGCAGCCAGTGCATTGAACGTGGCGGTGGAACTGGCGGGGTCGGCGGATACGTTGCGGCTGGTTTGTCCGTCCGCGTCGGGGCACGGGTATCGGCTCTGGGTGCGGACTCTGGAGACGGGATGGGAACCGGCGACCGACTGGGTACGGGCCACCGGTCCGACCGTCCGGTTTAACCTGCCGCTGTTGAGGGACGGCGCCGCGCGGTTTTACCGCGTGGAAGCCCGACCGTGAGGTGGGTCGGGCTCCGGCGGACAGTGGTTTCTGTTTTCCCCGTTTCGGGCAGGTTGGTGGAGGATCAGTCGCGCGAACGGTTGCCCATCAGCAGGGGCAGCAGGTAGTAGAGGAAATAGAGGGCCGAGGTGATGAACGCTGCGACGTAGGTCCATGCTGCCGCACGCAGGACTTTTTCAACCGCTTCGGATTCCTGGTCGGTGATCATGCCCATTCGGGTCAACAGCACGCGGGCACGGCGGGAGGCGTCGAATTCCACCGGCAGCGTGATGAGATTGAAGGCCATGATGATGCCCCAGCCCACGGCCATGAGGGTGAAGCCCACGATGGGTTCGAGGAACCCGCCGAACATGAACAGGAGGGGCAGGATGGTGACGATCTGGTTGGCGAAGGTTGCGGCGCCGACGGCGGCCATGCGCCATTGGAGGGGTTTGTAGGCCTGGGCGTGCTGGATGGCATGGCCGGCTTCGTGGGCGGCCACGCCAAGCGCCGCCGGGGACCGGCCAAAGTAGTTTTCATGGGAGAGTACCAGGCGCCGATGGATCGGGTCGTAGTGGTCACCCAGGAACCCGTCGTGAGCGACGATCTCGACGTTATGGATGCCTGCGTGATGGAGGATCTCCGCCGCGGCCTCCGCCCCGGTGATCCCGGACCTAACCACGGATCGGCTGTAACGATGGTAGACCGATTTCACCCGCGCTGTCGCCCAGAGCGACAGTGCCATCGTGACGAGCATGATCAAGATGAACGGCATCATGGCGCTATCCTTTCGCTCTTTTCAAATCCTGCCCGGGACACCGTGCCGAGTTCGGCGTTCCGTGATGTGGTCGGGGCGGCTTCTTTCCGTCTTTCGCCCCGCCGTTGTTCAGGTCTCGGCCTTCCGGGCGCATTAGATCATATGCGGTGTACGCCGGTTTGCAACTGGAACCGGTTGGATTTGTAAGGGGCCAAGGTGGGCGGGCCCGGACAAACGGCTCCCGGCTGAGGCCGGACCATGAAAGGAATGGATCGTTGGTGGTCTTGATGATTGCGGGTTGGGGCCCGGCGGGTCAGGGTGCCGGGGCGAGGGGTGTGAGTTGCAGGGCCTGAACCGGGGACGGACTTTCCGGGGTTTCGAGTCGGGCCGATCCGCTCGGTCTAGCCGGAGGGGGCCGGAATCCGGTTCGGTCGGCAGACCCGGCGTGCGGGGGCGGGTACGGCCGGGCTGGTGACCGTGGAGGCCGGGGGATGGCGAATGGGGATGACGCCACCCTCTTGCATGAGTATGTTGGGCAAGCGACAGGGCCGAGCCATGACGACGACCATGGAGATGCCGAGAACGGAGACGAAACCGCGAGCGACTGCCGAGGTGGTGGTGGCCGTGCGGGGATTGACCAAGGTGTTCCGGGATTTTTGGGGGCGCCCCAAGGCCCGTGCGGTGGACCATGTGGATTTCGAGGTGTATCGCGGGGAGGTGTTCGGTCTGCTGGGCCCCAATGGCTCGGGCAAATCCACCACCGTGAAATTGTTGTTGGGGCTGTTGTATCCCACACGGGGGCAGATTCAGGTGTTTGGGCGGTCGCCCCGGCATGTGGCGACCAAATATAGGATCGGGTATTTGCCGGAGGAATCGTATTTGTACCGTTACCTCAGTGCGCGGGAGACGCTGGACTTTTTCGGTCGGTTGTTTGGTCTGCCGGCCCGGCAGCGGCGGCGGCGGATTGACGAGTTGTTGGAGATGGTGGGGTTGAGTCAGGTGGGTTCGCGGCCGGTGGGCGAGTTTTCGAAGGGGATGCAACGACGGATCGGGTTGGCCCAGGCGCTGATCAATGATCCCGATCTGGTGATTCTGGACGAGCCGACCTCCGGGATGGACCCGATTGGTTGTCGGGAGATGAAGGATTTGATCCTGGCGCTGGCGCGCCGGGGCAAGACGGTGATTTTGAGCAGTCACTTGTTGGCGGATGTGGAGGATGTTTGTGACCGGGTGCTGATCCTTTACGGGGGGCGGGTACAGGCGGTGGGGCCGTTGCGGGAACTGTTGCGCAAGCCGGACCGGCTCCGCATCACCACGCCGGTGTTGTCACGGCCCACGCTGGAGAGGGTATTGGAGATCATTCGGGCGGAGGTGGGGGACGCGGAGATCCGCGTGGATAATCCGACGCAGAACCTGGAGAGCTTCTTTTTGGAGGTGGTGGAGCGGGCCCGCAAGGCGGCTGCCGAGACCAGTGGTGCCACGGTGGGCACCCGGGTGGCGCCCTATTTGCGGGGCGAGGCGGAACCGAAGGCGCAGCCCGAGCGCATTTTGGAGAAACTGACGCTGCCCTCGGAACCGGTGCGCCCGGCGGCGCCGGAAGTGCCGGCAGGTTCGGCGGTGGACGAAGCCAGGCTGGCGGAGCTGGCGGGGCCGGGTCCGGCTGGCGTGACGGAAGCGCCGGCTGCTGCGGCGGCGCCACCCGAACGGGAGGCACTGGAGCAAGCGGACCAGAAGCTGGCGGAATTGCTGAATCGCGGGAAGAAGTCATGAGCCGGGTATTGGTGCGAGGTTTCAGGGTGAAGCCCGCCCCGAAAGGGTCGGGGCGGTGGCCGAGGCGGGGCCTGTCCCGTGGGGATTGCGGGGCCGAGCGGATTGGCCGGGGGATTGGCGGGGTATGAAACCGGTTTGGGCCATTGCGTGGTTGACCTGGAAAGCGGCGTTTCGGTACCGGCTGTTCTGGGTGATTTGTCTGTTGTTGCTGGCCTCGGTGGTGGGGCTGCCGTTGATTCTGAAGCATGATGGCACGGCGCGCGGTTTTACGCAGATTCTGTTGACCTACACGCTGAGTGCCATTTCGGGTTTGTTGGGGTTGTGCACGTTGTGGCTGGGTTGTGGCACGCTGGCACGGGACGTGGAGGAGTGTCAGATCCAGTTGGTGGCGGTCAAACCGGTGGCGCGTTGGAAGATCTGGCTGGGCAAGTGGTTCGGGCTGGCGACGTTGACCGGGGTGATGCTGTTGGTGGCGGGGGGCGGTGTGTATGGGCTGTTGTTGTATCGGGCGCATCAGCTTCCGGCGGATCAGCGGCAGACGTTGTTCAAGGAGGTTTTGGTGGCGCGGGGCTCGGCCAGGCCACCGGATTTTCGGGAGGAAATTCAGGCGGAGACGGACCGGCGTTTGCGGGAGCGACTGGCCCGGCTGCCGGATTTGAAGGCCGATCTGGCCGAGGCCCGGCGCCAGATTGAGGAACAGGTGAAAGCGGAGTACCAGGTGGTGCCTCCCGGGTTTGTGAAGGTTTGGCTGGTGGACCTGGGTTTGCAGCGCCGGTTCATTCAAGGTCGGCCCATGCATTTGCGGATCAAGTTCAATGCCGCGGCCACATCCGAGTCGGGCACGTTCACCGGTTTGTGGCAGGTGGGTGTGCCGGAGACTCCGAAGGTCTGGCGGAGTGACCCCATGAGCCTGGCTCCGGACACCTTTCACGAATTTGAGATTCCGCCGGATCTCTGGGACGACCGGGGTGTTCTGACCATTGCGTTTTTCAATGCCAATGACGTGACACTGTTGTTTCCGTTGGACGAGGGGATCGAGGTTCTCTACTGGCAGGGCGGGTTTCTGGTGAACTATCTGCGCGGGCTGGGGATCATTTACTGTTGGATGTTGTTGTTGGCGACGCTGGGGTTGAGCACGGCCAGTTTCCTGTCGTTTCCGGTGGCGGCGTTTGTTTCCCTGGCTGCGCTGGTGCTGGTTTTCGGGAGCGGGACGATCCGGACGGTTGTGACGGAGGGGACGTTGTTGGGTTGGGATCCGGAGGCGGAAGCGTATTCGCAAACCTGGGTGGACAAGTTGGGTGTGCCGGTTTTCAAGGGGATCTGGTGGGTCATTCAGCTGGCCAAGGGTTTTTCGCCGATTGACGCTCTGAGCACCGGTCGGAGTGTTTCCTGGTGGGAACTGGCGCGGGCGGTGGGACAGATCGTGGTGTTCCTGGGCGGTTTGATGGCCGCCGGGGGGATTTGGGCGTTTCACCGTCGTGAACTGGCCACGGCCGCACCCCTGCAATGATGACGGCCCATGTCTCCAATCCGGTCGGGTCCTCCGGGCGCCTGCGCCCGGGGTATGACTGCGCGGGCGCGCGCCGGGTGGGGGTGCGTTGTTTGCGGCATCCATGAAAGTGTCCGAATCCACTTCGCGTTGGAAGAAGGTCGGCCTGGTTTTGCTGGCGGTCCTGTGCTGGACCGGCGTGGCCCGGGTGGAGAGATCCCTGAATCTGGATCGTGACCGGCTGGGCCTGACGCGGGTGGAACCGTTGCAGAATGCACCGCCGTTGCTGGCGTTCACCACGGTGGCCCTGGGCGGCTTCCGCGGGTTGATCTCCAACCTGCTGTGGGTGCGGATGATGGAGCTGCAGGAACAGGACAAGTTTTTCGAGATGCAGCAGCTGGCCGACTGGATCACCAAGTTGGAACCGCACTTTGTGCAGGTATGGGCCGTGCAGGCGTGGAACATGGCCTACAACATCTCGGTGAAATTCAAGGAGACGGAGTTTGGCGTGTATCCGGACCGGTGGCGGTGGGTCAAGGCGGGCATCGAACTGCTGCGGGATGAGGCCCTGAAGTACAATCCCTACGAGCCGCTCCTGTACCGGGAGCTGGCCTGGATTTTTCAGCACAAGATCGGGCATTTCCTGGACGACGCGAACCTGTACTACAAGCAGCAGTGGGCCAACGAAATGACCCGGATCTTCGGCATGGGTCGTCCCGATTTCGAGGCGCTGCTGAATCCGCGGACGGAGGAGGATCGGGAGCGGGTGCGGTTGTTGACCGAGGTGTACAAGATGGATCCCGCGTTTGTGCGGAAGGTGGACGAGGAATACGGGCCTTTGGAGTGGCGGCTGCCCGAGGCGCATGCGATTTACTGGGCGGCCAGGGGGCTTGAAATGGCGGAGAAAAACCCGCGCCGGGTCAACACCAACGACCTGATCCGGCTTCGCCGGGTCATCTTCCAGTCCATGCTGATGAGTTTTCGTCGCGGTCGGCTGATCCCGGACTATGTCAACCGACGGTTCGAGTTTGGTCCCAACCTGGACATCGTCCCGAAGGTCAATTACGCCTACGAACAGGCCATGGAGGAGGACCCGGCGAACCGGGACAACATCAAGATTGCGCACCGGAACTTTCTCAGGGACGCGATTTACTTCCTCTACACGGCCGGGCGCGAGACCGAGGCGCAACGGTGGTTCGGGTATCTGGCCGAGCACTATCCCGACAAACCCCTCATCGAAGGCCGACCTGACACGCTGCCGCGGGACATGACCGTGGACCAATATGCCGTGGCGCGGGTTACGGAAGACGTGGGTGAGACGGATCCCCTGCGGATTCGGGCGCATCTGGAGGCCATGCTGGCGCATTCCTATGCGCGTTTGATTCTGGATCAGGACGATGAGGCCCTGGCCTACCAGCGGCTGGCCCGGCGCGTGTACGACACGTACATGGAAAAGATCAAGGGCGCGGAGATGCGCGTTGGGCTGCCGCCGTTCCGGGACATTGCCAGCGAGGTGTTGCAACGGCTGTTGGACCCGCAACAGAGTCCGTTCACGCCGCAGGAACGTGCGATTCTCCGGACCAGGTTGAATCTGCCGGCGGAAACGCCGGGCGCGGCTCCTGCCACCAATGCCGTGCCGGGTTCGGTTGAGGCCGGTCCACCAGCGGCGGTCACCGGCACGAACGCGCCTGCAAGTCGGTGAGCCGGCGTTGGGGGGTGCGGGTTGTGATGGTTGTGGGGGAGGGTGCGTCAAGCGGGCTGTTTCGGAGGTTCTTCTTCTTCGCAAGGGATGTGGGGGCGCCGGCCGGGCTGCGGGTGGACTGGTCCGGCCATTGCCTGGACCGCAGTTCTCGGGTAAGCTCGCGCCCCTATGAAGTTGGAAACGCTTTGTCTGCACGGGGGTGCGCAACCCGATCCTGTGACCCTGGCGCGGGGTGTGCCGGTGCACCGGACCTCGTCCTATGTGTTCCGCAACACGGAGCATGCGGCCAACCTGTTTGCCCTGAAGGAGCTGGGCAACATTTACACCCGGATCATGAACCCCACCACGGAGGTTTTGGAGAAGCGGGTGGCCCTGTTGGAGGGTGCGCCCGAACTGGGTGGGCTGGCCCTGGCCTCCGGCACGAGCGCAGTTTTTTATTCGATCATCAACCTGGCGCAGGCGGGCGACAACATTGTCTCGGCGCGGAACCTGTACGGGGGCACCTACACGATGTTCAATGACATCCTGCCCACGCTGGGGATTCAGGTGAGGTTTGTGGACTCGACCCGGCCGGAGAACTTTGCCGCGGCGATTGACGATCGAACGCGGGCGCTGTTTTGTGAAACGCTGTCGAATCCCTCCCTGGACGTGACGGATCTGGAGGCGGTGGCGGAGGTCGCGCATGCGCACGGGTTGCCCCTGGTGGTGGATGCCACGGCCAGCACTCCGTATCTGACGCGGCCGCTGGATTTCGGTGCGGACATTGTGGTGCATTCGCTGACCAAGTGGCTGGGAGGCCACGGGACGGGGATTGGCGGGATTGTGGTGGATGGCGGCCGTTTCCCGTGGGCGGCGGGGCGGCATCCGTTGTACACGGTGCCCGACACCAGCTATCACGGCCTTCGTTGGGGACTGGACCTGCCGGAGCCGTTGCAACCGCTGGCGTACATCCTGCGGATGCGGACCGTACCGTTGCGGAACCTCGGGGCGTGCATCTCGCCGGACAACAGCTGGATGTTCCTGCAGGGGATCGAGACGCTGCCGTTACGGATGGAACGGCATTGTGCCAACGCCCTGGCCGTGGCGCGCTGGTTGAAGGAACATCAACGGGTTCGGTGGGTTCGGTATCCGGGCCTGCCCGGGGATCCCGAGTATGGGAGGAATCAGAAGTACCTGCGGGGCAAGGGGGGTGCGATGGTGGTGTTCGGGATCGAGGGCGGGCGGCAGGCGGGCCAGAAGTTTATCGACAGCCTGCGGTTGTTTTCCCATCTGGCCAACATGGGGGGTGCGAAGTCGCTGGCCATTCACCCGGCGACCACGACGCATTCCCAGTTGACCGAGGAACAGCAACGGGCGGCCGGGATCACGCCCGACCTGGTTCGCTTGTGTGTCGGCCTGGAGCATATTGATGATATTCTGGAGGATCTGGATCAGGCTCTGCGGAAGTCGGCCGCATGAACCCCTGTGCTTCCGGGCAGGGGCGGACGGGCGCGGTTCGGTTTGGGGACCGTGGGCAGGACCTGGCTCATGCAAAAACTGACACGAGTCAAAACCCGGTTCATCCGGTTCCGCAGCCGCAGGAACCCGCTGCGACTGCGGGTGGGGGGTGAACTCGACGATTTCACCCTGGCCTACGAGATGTACGGCAAGATGAACTCGGACCGGTCCAACGTGATCCTTTTGTTTCACGCCATGACCGGCAGCCAGCATGCGGCGGGGTACAATCCGGAGGTGCCGGGTGTGGACGGCCGGTGGACCGAGGAAAACCACATCGGGTGGTGGGACGGTTTCATTGGTCCGGGGAAGGCGCTGGACACGCGGTTGTTTTGCGTGTTGTGCGTGAATTATCTGGGCGGTTGTTATGGGTCGACCGGGCCGGCCTCCATCAATCCCAAGACCGGGCGCCGGTGGGCGGCGGACTTTCCGGTGTTGCGGATGTGCGACATTGTGGACTCGCAGATCCGGTTGTTGGACGAGCTGGGTGTGCGGCAGCTGCATGCGGTGATCGGGGCCTCGATTGGCGGATTTCTGGCCCTGACGCTGGCCACCCGGTATCCGGACCGGGTCCGCGTGGTGGTGCCGATCGGGACCGGTCCCGAGACCACCATTTACCATCGGATCATCAACTTCGAACAGATCACCGCCATTGAGAGCGACCCGAATTTCAAGGGCGGCAATTACTATGACGGTCCGCCGCCGGAGACGGGCCTGGCGCTGGCGCGGCGGATTGCCCACAAGACCTTTGTCTCGCTGGAGATGCTGAGTGAACGGGCCCGGAGCGAGGTGGTGCCGCACAAACCGCCCCACGGATGGTACGAAATGAACCATCCGGTGGAGTCGTACATGTTGCATCAGGGGTTGAAGTTTGTGAAACGGTTTGATGCCAACACGTACCTGCGGATCCTGGACGCCTGGCAATGGTTCGACCTGGCGGCCGAGGCGAATGCGCCGGATCTGCCGTCGGCTTTTGAGCGATGCCGGGGTCAGAAATACCTCGTGTTCAGCATTGACTCGGACCTGTCGTTTCCGAGGACGGAGCAGGAAAAGCTGGTTCACTTGCTCAAGCGTGCTCATGTGCCGTGCATCTGGATCACGGTGCATTCGGAGAAGGGCCACGATTCATTCTTGTTGGAGCCGCGGCTGTACACACCCCATTTGCAGCAGGAACTGGCCGGCTGAAGGAACTGATTCGGGCCCGGCGGCGGCCTGACGTTTTGTGCGCAGGCGGGCACCGGGAGGGCGGCTTCTGCAGTTGCCAGCTACGGGTGGGTGGGAGGAGGGACCTGCCGGGCTTGAGTGGTTGCGGCGTTTTACCACCGCCAGTGGCGGAGGGCCAGGGCCACGACGGTGAGGGCCAGCATCAGGCCGGAGGGCATGAACTTTTTGCTCTGGAGCAGGCGCCAGCCGAAGAGCAGCAGCAGAACGATCAGCAGGAGGTCCGGCCCGAGCGGCACGGTGATCCAGCCCATGGCGCAGGCGCTCAGGGCGGCGGCGAACAGGACGGAAACGATCAGGGAGACCTTGCTGCCGGCTTTGAGCCAGCCCACCAATCCGCCCACGACCAGCAGTACGATGTAAACCCAGAGCACCCGATCCGGCGTCATGGCCCCACTGTACGTCATTGGGGCACGACGTCCAGACTGATGATGAGGCCGGGTTCACATTCCACGACCACCTCGAGTGGACGACAGCAGACCTCGCAGTCGGTGTCGAAGCGCTGGAATCCCTCGCTGGTGTCGATTACGAGGTCGAAGGCCTGGCCGCAATGGGGGCAGATGACGGTTTGGGTTACTTCCATGCCGAACCCTACGCCGCGGGCGGGAAAAGGCAAGGGGGTTTCGAGCGCGGGCGGTTGGGAGGAAGTTGCGGGGATGGCGCACCGGCGTGGGTGGGACGCTGCGCCGGTATCCGGCTGGTGGTGATGCGGGCGTGCGATGGCTCAGGGTGTGGCGACCTTCAAATCGGCGGTGACTTCGCGGACGGCGGAGTCGGCTTCCATGGCCAGGAGGATGGCGCGGCCGATGTCGTCGGGTGAGTTGACGGTGCCGCTCAACCAGACGCGTCCGCCGGAGCTGCGGACCGAGATGCGGAGGGCGGAGAGGCGCGGGTCGGCGACGTATTTGGCCTTGATGGCGGCGACGATGCGGGCGTCGGTGGCGGCGTCGGCCACGGTTTGACCGAAGTCCAGAGCGGCCCGGCGCACAACCTGGCCGCGGCGGGCCAGTTCCTCCTGGATGTTGGTGGCGGTCAGGTGGAGCAGTTCCAGTTTTTGTTGGAAGGCCTGGCGGAGTTCCTCGCCCGTGGCCGTCCATTCATCCCGCCACTGCGCCACCTGTTGCGGGCGGAGCCGGGGGCCGAGCCACCATGCGGCGGCCGCCCCCAGGATCAGGCCCGTCATCAAACCGCAGAGGAAACGGAACATGGGTTGGGAGCCGGCGGGGCGGGTTCCGGCGCCGGGTTCGGCTCCGGGTCCACCCATTTGCCGTGTTCGCGGATGAGGTCAATGAGCCGGTCCACGGCTTCCTCTTCCGGGATGTTGAATTTGACCGGCTTTTTGCCGACGTAGAGGTTCACCTTGCCGGGTGCGCCCCCGACGTAGCCGAAATCCGCATCGGCCATTTCGCCCGGGCCGTTGACGATGCAGCCCATGACGGCGATTTTGACGCCCTTGAGGTGCGAGGTGCGGGCCTTGATGCGGGCCGTGACGGTCTGGAGGTTGAAGAGGGTGCGGCCGCAGGAGGGGCAGGCCACGTACTCGGTTTTGAAACTTCTGCATCCGGCGGCCTGGAGGATGTTGAAGGCCAGTTGCAGGGCCCTGCGGGGGTCGGATTCGTTGCGGACGAGGATGGCGTCGCCGATGCCGTCGGCCAGGAGTCCGCCCAGGACGATCGAGCTGCGCAGGAGTGCGGTTTGGGGGTCCAGCGGCGGTTGCGGCACCTGGAGGCAGTCTTTGAGCAGAATGGGGTTGCGACGGTTCATTTGGCGCAGTCGCCATGCCAGCAGCCGGAAAGCGGCCAGGGCTGGCAGCTCCGGTGTATCCCGGACGGTTACCCATTGGGATTCGTCCGGCAGGTCGAAGGGCTGTCGGGGGTCGACTTCGGCGATTGCGAGGTCTTCGTAGGCGGCTTCGGGTCGGACGTCGGCCCGGGCGGGGATTTGCGGCAGGAGGATTTGCCAGGCCGCGCGCGGGACCACCACGCGGATGGGTTGGTCGCCGCCGGCGCGGATGCCGCCGGGCAGGGGCACTTCCCGGGAGGGTCGCCGTTGGTATTCGAAGGGGCTGTAGGGGAACTCGTCCGTGGGGACCTGGAGGTCCGGGCGGGTGAGTGCCGGGATGCAATCCAGGATGGCCTTGCAGACGGGGATTTCGTGGACCGCGTCCTCGGTGAGGGAGACGCGGATGGTGTCGCCGAGGCCGTCGCAGAGCAGGGATCCGATGCCAATGGCGCTTTTGATGCGGCCGTCTTCGCCGTCGCCGGCCTCGGTGACGCCGAGGTGGAGGGGGTAGTTCCAGTCCTCGCCCTCCTGGGCCAGGCGGGCGACCAACAACCGGTAGCATTGGATGGCCACCTTGGGGTTGGAGGCCTTCATGGAGAATTTGAAGTTGTGGAAGTCGTGTTTGCGGCAGATGCGTGCGAATTCCAGCGCGCTTTCGACCATGCCCAGGGGGGTGTCACCGTACCGGTTGAGGATGCGGTCGGAGAGCGAGCCGTGGTTGGTACCGATCCGGAGGGCGCGCCCGAGGCGTTTGCATTCGAGGACCAAGGGGGTGAACTTGGCCTCCACGCGAGCCAGTTCGGCGGCGTACTGTTCGTCGGTGTATTCCCTGACGATGAACTTTTTGGAGTCGGCGAAATTGCCCGGGTTGACGCGGACGCATTCGACCCATCGGACTGCCTCCATGGCGGCCTCGGGTTTGAAGTGGATGTCGGCCACGATGGGCACGCGGCAGCCGCGGGCGCGCAGTTCGCCGACGATGTTGCGGAGGTTGGCGGCGTCCTTGACGGTGGGGGCGGTGATGCGAACCACCTGGCAGCCGGCCTCGACGAGGGCGAGGACTTCGCGGACACAGGCCTCGGTGTTCATGGTGTCGGAGGTGATCATGGACTGGACGACCACCGGGTGGTCGCCGCCGATGGTCACCCCGCCCTGTAGAGGGTCGCCGAGGTGGATTTCCCGCGTGCGTCGTCGTTCGTAGCGATAGGGGGAGGGACAGTATCTCATGGCTTCGAAGAACCTGCAGGGGCGCCCGCCGGGTCGGTCAGCGGCTCGACGGACTCGGGCGCGGCCAGTTCGACCTGACGGGTTGCCTTGAACCAGGCGCTGAACAGGGGGATGCGTTTGACGTCGAAAAAGGTCACGTACGCCATGAACGAGATCAACAGCACGGCGAAGGCGGTGGTGACGGATTCGACCAGCCGGGCGCTGAGGGGTCGGCGCCGGATCCACTCGATCAGCGCCAGGAGGACATGTCCTCCGTCGAGCACGGGGATGGGCAGCAGGTTCAGGATGGCCAGGTTTACGTTCAGGAGGACGAGGAAACTGAGTGCGAGGCGGTAGTCGGTATTCACCCAGCCGGCCAGCATGGCGAGGATGCCGACCGGGCCGCTCAGGTCTTTGGCGCCCACGCCGGTTTGCCTGGAGTAAACCAGCGCGACGAGGGTGCGCCAGGTTTTGGTGACGACCTCGCTCACCTGGGCCCACGGAGTGGGCCCCGGTCGTTGGACCACGAACCGCTGGGTGCTGCTGCTGCCCAGCATGACGCCGATCATTCCGTGGCCGGTTTGCGGGTCGCGTCGGGGTCGAATGGTGAGGGTGAGTTTTTCGCCCTTGCGCTCGATCCGGATTTCGGCGGGCTGTTCGGGGTGTTTACGGATCAACTGAACCAGGTGCTGGTCGCTGACGACGGGCACACCGGCGAAGGCAAGGACGCGATCGCCGGGTTGCAGCCCGGCCTCCTCGGCTGCGGTACCGGGTTGCACGCGGACGATCTCGGGGTGATCGCGCGGTTCGAGCCGGAGCAGTTTCAGTCCGAAGGTCTTGTTGACCACGGTGGCGAGGTGGTTGGTGAAGAACCGGCCGTCTCGTTCGGTGACCACCTGGACGACGTTGGTGCGGGCCATGGCGGTGGCTTCATTGACGTCCTGCCAGGACCGGATTTTGCGGCCGTCCACCAGCACCACGCGGTCGCCGGGCTGGATGCCGAGTCGGGCCTCTTCGGAGTCCGGATCGACGTAGCCGACGATCGGGGGATTCACCGGCACGGGCAGCCCGACGATCCAGAGGATCGTGGCGATGAAGAAGGCAAAGACGACGTTCATGAGCGGGCCGGCGACGGACACCAGGATTTTGGAGCCCGGAGTGGCCGGCGGCAGGGGTTTGCCATCGGCCGTTTGGCCCTCGATCAGGGAGGCGGTGGTCATCTGGGGCAGTTTCACGAAGCCCCCTGCGGGGATCAGTCGCCAGGAATACTCGACGCCGTCGCGGGTCCACGAAAACAATTTGGGGCCGAAACCGATGGCGAACGCCTCGACCTTCAAGCCTCGGCGCCGGGCCATCCAGAAGTGGCCGAACTCGTGGACAAAGACGGCCGCGCCGAACAACAGGACCACCGCGACCGCCACATACAAAATGTTCCAAACGCTCATGCTACACCGTGGTGGTGAACCCACGCACCACGGGCCAATCTATCGGCAATTGGCCCTGGTGACAACCGACCAACCGTTGCCGGGCCCGGGGCGGGTCAAGGGGCCAAGCTGGTCCTTGCAACCGATTCGACGGGGCCCGGAGTGATGCCAGGGCGATCGGATGGGACCGGGTCGGGTCGGCCGGCCGAGGGTGCGGGGCCATGGGAGCTGGCGAGGTCTTCCATGGCAGGCCAGACCGGGGCCGGTTCACCGGCTCTGGCGGGTTACCCCGCGGTGACGCCGTTTTGTCCGGGATGGACGGAACGAGCCGGGGTGGGGCTGGGCGGCGTGGCGGCTGCAGCGGAGGTTGTTGCCGGTGGTGTGGAGGTGGGTGGCCTCGCCCGGGGCGGCACCGGGGCGGTCGCACAAATGTTCGAGTGTCTGTGGACTTGTCAGGGGCGGGCCCAAGGTGTTTTCTGCGCGGCATGAAAGGTTGGAAACTGCTGGCGCGAGGGAGTCGGGGGGCTTGGGGGTGGTTGTTCCTTGCCGGTTTTTTGGCCGGGGAGTTGTGGGTGTCCGGGGCGGCGGATGGGTTCCGGCCGTTGTTTGACGGGCAGAGCCTGGCCGGGTGGGTCCAGCGGGGCGGACACGCGACGTACACGGTGGAGGAGGGTTGCATTGTGGGCCGGTCGGCGCGTGAGACGGCCAACAGTTTTCTCTGCACCACGCAGGCCTTTGGTGATTTTGAGCTGGAACTGGAGGTTCGGGCGGAGCCGGGCCTCAATTCCGGGGTTCAGATCCGCAGCGAGTGTTATGATCGACCGACCGAGGTGATTTATGGGACCCAGACCCTGCGGATCCCGGCCGGTCGTGTCCACGGCTATCAGGTGGAGGTGGACCACAACCGGAACCGGCGGTGGAGTGGCGGGATTTATGATGAGGCACGTCGGGGGTGGATTTGGCCGTTAACCAATCAGCCGGAGGCCAGTGCGGCCTTTCGTTTCGGCGAATGGAACCACTACCGGATTCGTTGTGTGGGCGACCACATCCAGACGTGGGTGAACGGGGTGCCCGCGGCGGATGTGGTGGATTCGATGACGCTGAGCGGGTTCATCGGGCTGCAGGTGCACGGGTCGTCCGAGGCCGGCTTGGAGGTGCGCTGGCGCAACTTGCGGATCCGGGAGCTCGGACGGCATGTATGGAAACCGTTGTGGGATGGGCGGACCTTGACGGGCTGGCGGGCGGCGGGCGAGGGGGATTGGCTCATTGAGGATGGCGTTTTACGGGGCGTTCACCGCCGGGACCAGGCCGGCTACGGGCATCTCATTACCGAGGCCCGGTTCACGAATTTCACGGCCCGCCTGAAATTCAAGGCCGTTCGTGGCAACAGCGGTTTCTATTTTCGGGTGGAACCGACGGGGTTCAGCGGCGTGACCGGCCTGCAGGCGGAGATCGATGCGGAGAAGGACGTGGGCGGTCTGTATGAGACGAACGGGCGCGGCTGGGTGGTGCAGCCTTCGGCAGAGGAGCTGGCGAAATACTTCCGGCGCGGAGACTGGAACACGCTGACCGTCAGTGCGCATGAGGGCCGGATTGTGGTTCACGTCAACGGCTACAAAACGGCCGAGCTACGCGAGGATCCGGGGCGACGCGAGGGCCACCTGGCCCTGCAGCTGCACGGCGGCCAGGATTGCGAGATTTGGTTCAAGGACATTGAGTGGCTGGTGCCCGACCGTTGATTCCGGCTTGTCAGGGTGTGGGAGAGTGAGGTTAGTTGGGCTCATGCACACTGTGGCAGCCATCACGACCCGCCGGTTCGCATGGGCGTCCACCCTGTGGGGTCTGGGGTGGATCCTACTGGCGGGCTGTGCGGGCCGGGGTGTGGAGGTCCCGAGGCCGGCGGAGGCCGTGGTGGAGGTGGTTGCGGCCGGGGATCGTGTACGCGTGCTCATCGACGGTCAGGTTTTCACCGAGTACTTTCATCGGGACGTGCCCAAACCGTATTGTCACCCGTTGCGGGGTCCGGATGGTGTGATTCTGACCCGTTTGTGGCCCATGCAGGAGACAGTGGGGGAGGAGCACGATCATCCGCATCATCGGGGGTTGTGGTACGCGCACGGCGAGGTCAACGGGATTGATTTTTGGACGGAGGGCCCGGGGCGGGGCCGGATTGTGCAGGAAGCCATTTTGGAGGCGGGATCGGGCCGTGGCGAGGGCCGGTTGCGGACGCGCAACCGCTGGGTGGCGCCGGACGGGCGGGTGGTGTGCACGGACGAGCGCGCGTTACGGTTTTTGCCGGGGCCCGGCGGAGCGCGGCTGCTGGATTTTGAGATCACGATCATGGCTTCTCATGGGGAGGTTGTGTTTGGCGACACCAAGGAGGGGACCTTCGCCGTGCGGGTGGCGGAGAGCATGCGGGTGCGCCCGAACCGTGCCGGGGCGGGGCGCACGCCGGGGCGGATCCTGACGAGCATGGGGGATCGGGACGGGGATGCCTGGGGCAAACGGGCGGCCTGGTGCGATTATTCCGGGCCGGTGGGGGATCGGTGGATGGGGATTGCCATATTCGATCATCCGGAGAATCCGCGGCATCCGACCTGGTGGCATGTGCGGGACTATGGTCTGTTTGCAGCCAATCCGTTTGGCCGGCACGATTTTGAGCGGCTGAAGGACAGCACGGCCGGTCGGTTGGTGTTGCCCGCCGGCGGCCGTGTCACGTTTCGTTACCGGGTTTACCTGCACGAGGGAGATGCGGAGCAGGCCGGAGTGGCCCGACAGTACGCCGCCTGGATTCGCGGCCGGGGGGACGGCACGGGCCGCCAGGGTGAAAACGTCCAGAGGGAAAACCGAGCACCATGATGAATCGTCGTGAATTCCTGAAACGTTCGTTGCTGGCATCGGCTGCCGTGGCGGCCGGGGCCGGCTGCCACACGGTGGCACCTGCGAGTCGGCCGCGTGCCCGGATTCTGGGTGCCAACGAAACCATTCGCGTGGCGGTGGTGGGATTCGGGGGACGGGGACGGGATCACATCCGGGGTTTTCAGGAGTTGCCCAACGTGCGGGTGACGGCCCTGTGCGATGCGGACCGGGCGATTTTGGAACGGGAGGTGAGGAGGTTCCAGGACCGGGGAGAACCCGTGGAGGCCTACACCGACATTCGGAAGCTTTTGGAGAAGGCGCAGGTGGACGTGGTGAGCATCGCCACGCCGAACCACTGGCACGCGTTGGCGGCGATCTGGTCGGTCCAGGCCGGGAAGGACGTTTACCTGGAGAAGCCCGGTTCGCACAACGTGTTCGAAGGCCATCAACTGGAGGTGGCGGCCCGCAAATACCGGGCCATTGTGCAGATCGGGACGCAATGTCGGTCTTCGGAGGGTTTGCGCGAAGCGGTGGCCTGGATTCAGGCGGGCAACCTGGGTCGGATCCTCCGGGTGCGCGGTTTGTGTTACAAGCGGCGGGAGAGCATCGGCCGCACTTTCGGGCCGCAACCCATTCCGGCCACGGTGGATTATGACCTCTGGCTGGGGCCGGCTCCGTTGAAGCCGTTGCGCCGGGCGCGACTGCACTACGACTGGCACTGGGTTTGGGACACCGGCAATGGGGATCTGGGGAACCAGGGGGTCCACCAGGTGGACATTGCCCGATGGATTCTCGGCCAGCAACAGTTGTCGCCGGCGGTGTGGGCCGTGGGCGGTCGGGTGGGTTACGTGGACGATGGTGAGACGCCCAACACGCTGATCGTTTTCCATGACTACAAGCCCGCTCCGCTGCTGTTTGAGGTTCGTGGGCTGCCGGAGAAGTCGGGGTCAAATCGCATGGACGATTTCCGCGGGGCCAGCATCGGGGTGGTGGTGGACTGCGAGGGCGGGACGGTGGTGATCCCGAGTTACACGCGTGCCATTGTGTACGATCGCAACGGCAAGCAGGTGCGGGTATTCGACGGGGGCGGCAATCACTACGCCAACTTCATCGAGGCGGTGCGCGCGCGGCGACCGGAGCTTTTGCATTCGGACGCGCGGGAGGGGCACATCTCGGCCGCGCTCTGTCACACGGCCAACATCTCGTATCGGCTGGGGTCGTTTGCTCCGCCGGACGAGATCGCGGCGCGGCTGCGGGAGCAACCGGAGATGGAAGAGATGTTCGGTCGAATGATGGAGCACATGCGGGCCAACGAAGTGGATTTTCGACTGACGCCGCTCATCCTGGGCCGGTTTTTGCGCATCCGACCGGACCGTGAAACCTTTGTGGGTGATCCCCAGGCCAACGCGCTGCTGACCCGCGAGTATCGGGAACCGTTTGTGGTGCCCCGGCGGGTGTAGGCAGACGGCCGGCGGGCTGCGCAGGTCTTGCTTCCGGGGTACGGGCGCGGGGATGCGCTTGGGGGGCGGGGCGGCATTGGTCGGCCGATCCGATCCGGTGAATCCCGGCGTGGCATGTCCCGGGCTCGGACCAGCAGCAGGCCCGGTCCGTGACCTGTTGGACGTGTAGCGTGGCCCAGCGGGATGGTGGTCCCGGTGACCAGGTGGGGCGGGGGTTCGGTGATTTGGAAATCTGCCGTTGGTGCCGGGTCGGTTCGGCCGGGACGCGGATCAAGAACGGCCGGGCTGTTGCCGGGGCGACCTTGTTGTTGGGGCTGACGCCCGGTGGCCAACCGTGCGAAGGGCGGTGCGGACTTTTCAACGCGGCGCGGAAGGATGAAGGCTGCAAACCGGGATGAGCAGGCTGGCGGCGGCGGCCGCCGTGCGTCGTCCCTGGCGGACGGTTGTGGACGGGCGATGACACGGAGCGGTTTTGCAGCTTTCGGGCCTCATTCTCCGATTCATCGCCGGAGGTGCTGTTGAACCGGGTGTGGAACGGAAGTGGAGGAAATTGATTGGGAGTCCCGGGCTTGGTTGAGGCGGGAACCGGGCGGGCCGGGTGCCGGCGGCGATGAAGGACGGCGGGCGTGTTAGTTGGTAGATTCGAGGTAGGGGATGCTGAGCGGGCCCTGGGGGAGGGCTGCGACCTTGGCGTGGGGCGGGGCTTGGCGGAGGGCGTTGCGGACTGCGGCGGCAATGTCGTGGCACGGCTCCAGGTGGGCGGCGCGAACGATGTCGTCCGGGAGGGAGCTGTAGAGCAGGACGCGGCCGCGCTGCTGGACCAGAGCCTGGATATGGGCCTGCCATTGTTCCGGATGTTCAAAGCCGGGGGTGGCGAGGAGTTGGAGGATTTCGCCGGGGTGTTTGACCCGTCGGAGCAGGCGATCCAGCGGGCTGCCCGGCGGTACACCTTCGCGGCATTCGGCGGCCAAGATGAGAGTGCCGCCGGGTTTGAGGATGCGGGCTCCGGCGCTCATGCCCTTGACGCCCTGGTAGAGGTTCAGGTCGAGGGGGTACCCGCTGTTGGTGGTGACGACCACGTCGAAGGGTTCGGCGCACCGATACATGGCCGAGGCCTTGACGAAGTCACAACCGACGCGGTGCGCCCGGATGAGGTCGCCGGCGAACACGCCGGTGATCTCGCGTTTTTCGTTGAGGGTAACGTTGAGGAGGAAGCAAGGGCCGACCCGCAGGGCGGCGTCGCGGATTTCCTCCCAGATGGGGTTGCCGTCGAGGACGCCGAAGGTGGCGTTGGGGTGGCCGATGTTGCGGGCGCCGTGGTTGCCCATGATGGTGCGCAGGCCGGCCACGCCGGGCATGATGCCCTTGGGGCCGCCGCTGAAGCCGGCGAAGAAGTGCGGTTCAATGAAGCCGGTGACGATGCGCAAATCGGCCTCGACGGCGTGGCGGTTGATCCACAGGGGGGTGCCGTTGGGCAGGTCGCCCAGATACTTGAGGTCGGCTTCGTTTTCGCATTCGTGGTTGATGACCCGGTAACGGGCGACAACCTCGGGGGTGAGCATGCGTTCCAGCTCGGCGCGAGTGTTGGGTCGGTGCGTGCCGGTTTGGTTGAGCAGGGTGATGTTTTCGCGGGGCACGAAGGACAGGTACTCCAGCAGCCAGGGGATGAGCCGGTGATTGGGTGTAGCGCGGGTGATGTCGGTGAAGAGGATGCAGATGCGGGTGTCGGGCCGGATCCATTCCCGCAGCGGGGGCGCGTGGATGGGATGTTCGAGGGCTTCCGACACGGCCTTGCGTTCGTCGGGCAGGCCGGGCAGGTGTCGGGGTTTGATGACGGTGGTGCGGTCGTCCGGCAGGTCCACCGGCAACGTGCCTTCGCCGTAGGCAAGGTGAACGATCATGGCTGACCCTGCTGGTTTGAACGGTTTGGGTTGTCGCGGTTTTGCAAGGGCATCGTAGTCCGGGTCGGGCGCGGAGGCAAACGGAGGTGCGGGCGCCCGGGGCCGGCGCCGGTTGCCTGGTGTGGGGTGGGTTTCAGGTCCCGCCGGAGCGGCGGGTAAGTTCTTCGAAGCGGGCGAAGGCTTCCTCCCACAGGTCGGACTTGCGGGGTTGATATTCGCCGAGGTCCACGGACTTGCGCACCACCTCGCGCATATCGGCCAGGGATTTGAGTTCGCCCCGGGCGCGCATCTGGGTGAGTGCGTTGCCCATGGCGGTGGCCTCAACGGGTCCGGTGATGACGGGACGCTGGCAGGCGTCGGCGGTGAGCTGGTTGAGCAGGCGATTTTGCGATCCGCCGCCCACGATGTGGACCACCTCGAGCCGTTGCCCCACCAGTTCTTCCAGCCAGCCCAACACCTGGCGGTAGCGCAGGGCCAGGCTTTCCAGGGCGCACCGGATCAGCTCGCCTTCGGTACGGGGGACGGGTTGGCCGGTTTCGTGGCAGAACTCCTGGATGGCGCGGGGCATGTCCGGCGGGTTCAGAAACCGGGGGTCGTCCGGGTTGACCAGCGACCGCAGGGGCACGGCCTCGGTGGCTTTCTGGACCAGCTCGGGGTAGGTGAAGCTGCGGCCGCGGGCTTCGAAGGCTTTGCGGCATTGCTGGACCAGCCAGAGGCCGGTGATGTTTTTGAGGAGCCGCACAGTGCCGTCCACGCCGCCTTCGTTGGTGATGTTGATGGCCAGGGCGCGTTCGGTAAGGACCGGCTGCGGCATTTCCACGCCCATCAGCGACCATGTGCCGGAGCTGATGTAGGCCCAGTTGACGCTGCGGCCCGCGCGGGCGGGCACGGCGGCCACCGCGGAGGCGGTGTCGTGAGCCGGTGGGGCCACCACATGGACACCTTCCAAACCGGTTCGTTCCGCCACACTTGGGCGCAGCGGGCCCAGTTGGGTTCCCGGGGGCACGATTTCCGGGAGAAGCCTGGTGGGCAGGCCCAGTTCCTTGAGCAGATTGGTTGCCCAGGTGCGGCGTTTGGGGTCCAGACATTGGGACGTGCTGGCGATGGTGTACTCGGCCACCTCGGACCCGCACAGTGCCCAGTGGACGAAATCCGGCATGAAAAGGAGCCGATGCGCCGTGGCCAGCAGCTCGGGGTGCGTTTGTTGGTGGGCGATCAGTTGAAACAAGGTGTTGAACGGCAGGAACTGGAGGCCGGTCCGGGCAAACAGTTTGGGACGGGGAATCTTGCGGAAAACCCGTTCCATCACGCCGCGGGTGCGGTTGTCGCGATAGGCGTAGGGCAGCCCCAGCAACTCGCCCCTGCGCGAGAGCAGGACGTAATCCACGCCCCAGGTGTCGGCACCCACGGAGACGATGCGGCGACCGTACTGCCGGGCGGCGCGGATCAGGCCCTGTTGGATTTCCTCCCACAACCGGAGGATGTCCCAACGGAGCGTGTCACCCAGGGCCACGGGTCCGTTGGGGAACCGGTGGATTTCCTCCATGAGCATCCGTTTGCCCGTCCAGCGGCCGACCATGACACGGCCGCTTTCTGCGCCCAGGTCGATTGCCAGGTAGACTTGCGCGTTCATAGCCTGCCACTTTTCTGCAGCCGGGCCGACGTGGGGATGGGTTAGCGGGCACCTCCCCGCAGGGCCCACGGAGCCGTTGCGAACCAGAGCACGGTCCCGGCCAGCATCCAGCTCTTCATGGTTGGTTCGGCCAGTTGCTGGATCATGAACAGGAAGGGCGGGACCACGGTCAGCGCCAGTGCTGCAAATGCCAGGACTCGAAAGATCGTTTGCATGGTTATGCCCGGGTTGAAGTCGCGCTGTGCCCGTACAGCGTCTTGGCAAGGAACAGGTACAGAACCCCTGTCAACAGGTAGACCGGCAATGTGAGGTAGGAGGGGAAGACGTTCCAGTGCCAGTAGGCCCAGTAGAACAGTGCGAGCGGAATGGCCCAGGCCAGCAGGACGGCCAGGTTGAAGCTCCGACCGGTGGAGGCCGCCCAATCCCGGGGTAGACCGAAGCGGTGGGCCAGGTACACCTCCGCCAGGATCACCGCCCCCACGGGGGCGAGCGTGGTGCCATACAAACCCACGAAATCCAGCAGTTTCATTGCCACGGCCGGGAACAGGCCCGCCAGCGTGCAGAGCGTTCCGGCGATCAACGTGCCGGTGGCCCGCGACATGCGGGGGTAGAGCGACTGGAAGGCGAGCCCGGCGCGGTAAATGGTCGGATTGGCCGTCGTCCAGCCGGCAATCACCACACAGATCAGTCCCGCCCAACCGACCGCGTCCCAGACCATCGGACCGGGGGCCATGCCCTGGGCCGGGTCCACGCCCTTTTCCCGCACCCAGTACACCAACAAAAGGGCGGCGCAAATCCAGGCAATGTAATGGCCCAGGAACATGCCCGCAGCCGAGGCCCATCCGTACGACGGTTTCCGCGCAAACCGGAGCACCGACAGGTCGGACATGCCGATGTGCATGGCGGCATTGCAGAACCAGGCAAAGAACACCACGCCCCAGAATCCGATCCGGCTCTGATGCCCCTCCGGCGGTGTGAGTAGCTCGACGAGGTTGAGCGAGCCCAGTTTGCCGAGCATGACCAGGCCGCAGGCCACGAACACGAGGAACATCCACGGGGCCGCCAGGTGCCCCACGCGCGCCACAAAACCGTACCCGCGAATGGCGACGAAGGTCATCGCGGCGCCCAGGGCCAGAACGGTCACGCACCAGGCCGCATTGGTGGGCAGGGTGTCCTGGAAGGTGGGCATCTGAATGCCGGGGAAGGGAACTCCTACCGCGGTGGCGGACACGGTCACCATGGCCCCGGCCAGGAAACAGAAGAGGATCCCGTTGGCCAGGTTGTACAGGACCACCAATTTGCGGCCGCAAATTCGTTCGAGCTGGTAATAGAGGGTGAGCCGGTACCGGGTGGCGATGGGGGCGGTGATGTAGCGCCAGCTCAGCACCGCCAGGAGGTTCCCCACCAGCAAGCCGACCAACAGATCAAACGCGCTGACCCCCCAGGCCACGAACAGCGGTCCGATCATGAACTCCGTCCCCGCCGTGTGTTCACCGGCGTACATGCCCCAGAAAGCGGTGGGGCCCTTGAGGGCGTGTTCGGGCACGGGTTCCCGTTCGAATTCGTCGCCCGCGTGAGCGGATGACGGGGCGGCAGCCGGTGCAGTTTCGTTCATGGCCGTGGCAGAACCATCCGTTCCGCGCCTGGACTGAGCCTCTGCGTCGCGCATGTTCGGGCGCGCAGAGTAATCCGACCCTGTGCATTTGACCAGCCCGGAATGTTGGCCGGGCCCGGGCGTGTTGTTGAGGGTGTGGGGAAGGCCCCGGCGGTGTGGGCGGGGGAGCCCGGGAACGGTCGCCGGGCCGGTCCTGGATATGGGTCTGGTTGGGTGGGGTCGTGTTACGGCCGCGCGATTTCTCCCGGCGCGCCCGGTCCGAGAGGGCGGTTGCCAAGCGCCCGGCGGCGGCCTACGATGCCCGGACCCTGGGACGGAAAGGCTTCCGGCCCGGCACGGCATGGCGGAGTACAAGGTAACATTCGAGGTGTTCGAAGGTCCGCTCGACCTGCTGCTTTACCTCATCAAGAGGCAGGAAGTGGACATTTACGAGGTCAATCTGACCCGGTTGGCGGACCAGTTCCTCGAGTACCTGGAGTTGATGCGGCAGCTGGACCTGGAGGTGGCCGGTGAGTTCATCGTCATGGCCGCCACCCTGCTTTACATCAAGAGTCGTGAGTTGCTGCCCGAGGACCAGCAGAGCCTCGTTGAAGGGGAGGAGGAAGGGCCGGACCCGCGCTGGGAGCTCATCCGGCAGCTCGTGGAGTACAAGAAGTTCAAGGACGCGGCGGTGCAGTTGCAGGAGTTGGAACGGCATCAGGAATCGGTGTTTCCGCATCGTCCGCCGCCGGTGCGTGACCTTGAGCCCGTGACGTTGCCCGGGCCGCGCGCCACGTTGTTTGACCTGTTGACGGCGGTGCAGCAGGTTTTGCAGCGGTTGGCGCTCCGCCAACCGCCCGCGGAGATCGTGGACGATCGTTGGACCGTTCCCGGTCAGATGCAGTTGATCCTGCGGGTGTTGTCGGACCGGCCCCGGGTGAGTTTCCAAGCCCTGTTCGGGTCGATGCAACATCGGGCCGAAGTGGTGGCGACTTTCCTGGCGTTGCTGGAATTGATGCGGCTTCAGCAGGTCGCGGCTTTTCAGCGGGAGGAGTTTGGCGAGATCGAGCTGATCCGCCGCGAGCCGGTGGCCGTCGAGACATTGCCGTCTGGTGCAGTTGATCCCGGTGGTACGGCCCGGGAACCCGCGGGGTTGGAAACCCCGTCGGATACCGATTCGTCTGCAACCCCGGTTTGAGCAAGCATGGAACTTCGTTCTGTTTTGGAAGCCCTGCTGTTCGTTTCGCAAAAGCCGCTGTCGGCCCGGGAGATCCGGGACGTTTTGGTGCAGGCGGCCGAGGCCGAAGAAACTCCCGAGGACGCGCGGGCCTGGGGCAGGATCAAGGAATTGGAGGTGGAATCCGAATTGAACGCGATGGCGGTCGAGTTGGAGAAGGCCGGGCGCAGTTACCGATTGGTGTGTGTGGCGGGTGCGTGGCAGTTTGTGACGCGACCCGAGTTTGCCCCGTGGATCCGCGTGTTGGTCGGTGGGAAGGTTCGGCCGCCGCGCCTCTCCCTGGCGGCGCTGGAGACCCTGGCCATCATTGCATACCGTCAGCCGGTGACGCGGGCCGAGATCGAAGAGATCCGCGGAGTGAACGTGGACGGTGTGATGCAGACCCTGTTGCAACGCGGGCTGATCCAGGAAGTGGGCCGTGCGGAGACCCTGGGCCGGCCGGTTACGTACGGGACGACGGACCAGTTCCTGGAATACTTTGGTTTGCGCAGCCTGGAGGATTTGCCGGCAGCGGATGAACTCCGGCGCTGGAAACCGGCGGAACGGGCCGGTGGATCCCCAAACTCCGAAGTCCCGGGTTCCGAGAAGGCCGACGCCGGGTCGGCTGTTGCCCCGGTCGCGGAGGGTACCGTGGGCGCGGACTCCCGCGGGTCGGCGCCGGCCGACCCGGGCGGAGCCGGTGCACAGGCGGCAGGGGTGAAAACGGTGAATTCGGAGTCCGGGTCGCCGGCCGGAATCGAGGCTGCATCCGGCTCCCTGCCCGCGGGGTCTTAGTTTCGTCGCTTGGCTTTTCGTGTAACCGCCATCGGGGCGGAGCAACCGTGTGCCCCGGGCCGCGCCTTGCTGCCGCGCTACAAGTCAGCCCCTTTCTGCTCCGATGCTGCCATTGGAGCCCCGGGCGGAGTCCGGGGCGACACACTGCCGATTGGCCTGATTTTTGGCAGCGGCTCGGCCCCGGAACCGTTGGTATGGGAAGAGTCGGCGCGGCGGTCCGGAGCCGGGCGGGAGAGTGTCCACCGGCGATTCTCCCCTCGATGCGACCGGGGGCGGTCTGCGGGTTGATGGGTGTGAGGGTGCCGGCTTGGTACGCGGGCCTTGCGCGGGCGCGGGTCAGGCGGCGGGAGATCCCTGGTTGTCAGGGGCCGGCGCGGCCTCCACAGGTGGTGGGGGCGGACGGAAGGCCACGGCGAGTGCCAGCGCGGCGAGCACCGAGATCACCGTGGGCACCAGGAACAGGCCGCGGTAATCGGTCACCCCGTCGTGGGTGAACACTTCTTGTCGCAGCCATGGGCAAATGAAATTGGCGGCTATGTTGCCGAAACCGAAGATCATCATGTTGAACAGGCCCTGGGCACTGGCACGGCTGTCCTTGGGGAAGTAGGCGTCCACGAAAATGTACACCGTGGCGAAGAAGAACGCGTAACAGATGCCGTGGAGCATTTGCACGAGGATGATGAAGAGCTGGTTTTGGGGGAAGAACGCGTAGACGGCGAAACGGGCCGTGTGTCCCAGGATGCCCAGCGTCATGGTGACCCGCCAGCCGAGTCGTTTGAGGGTGGCGCCCAGGATGAGCATGGTGAGGATTTCCATGACCTGGCCGATGCTCATGACCGGCATGATCCAGTTGCCCGGGATGCCGGGCCCGCCCTGGTGGGGTTCGGTGGCGAGGAAGGCGCCGGTCCAGTTGAAGTAACTGTAGAGGAGGAACGCGTCCACGAAGGTGATGATCCACAGCACCAGCACGAACGGTTGCCGCAGCAGGCGCATGGCTTTGAGCCAGGCGAGTCGATCGAGGCCCTCGGCCGTTTTCCGGGGCGGCGTATGCGGCAGCGTCAGGCTGTAGACCGCCATGGCCAGCGAGGTGATTCCGGCGACGATGAAGGTCCAGCGGACTGCATGGAACAGGGCTTCACCCTTCAGGCCGTGTCCCAGCACGGTGCCGAGCCACTCAATCCAGTCCCGGGGCGCCGCCGCCCGGACCGCTTCCCAATCCACCAGGATGAAGGTGAAGGGCCAGGCGGCCAGGATCCAACCGATGGTCCCGCCCATGCGGACCGGACCGAACTCGCGTTGCGGGTCGCGGATGTGGGCAAAGGCGATTGAGTTGCAGATGGAGATGGTGGGCACATACAGCAGGCAATGCACCAGCATGAGACCGAAGAACGGCCAGAAGGACGTGGTGAAAGCCAACCCCAGCATGGCCAGGCCGCCCACGGCGTGACTGAAGGCCAGGAAACGTTCCGCAGCAAAGTTCCGGTCCGCGAACTGGTTGCTGAAGAACATCCCGACGATGGCAGCGATGGGGAATGCGTTCAGGATCCAGGATTGTTGCAGCGGAGTGAAGCCCAGGCTGGGGAGGTACGAGTAAATCAGCGGCAACCACGCACCCCAGATGGCAAACTCCAGGACCATCATCCCAAACAGCCGGAGGCGGATGGCTTTGTGCATAGGCGGCCGCAGAGTAGGGGGTGGGCGAGGTTCGAGGCAAGCACAGCGCCCCGGCTTGTTTGAGAAAACGGGCGGTCAGCTTGCTGGTTTGCTTCGGAGCCGGCGTGTCCGGTGAGGGGACCCGACCGGTCCAGCCGGGCCACAAATCGTCGTTGAATGGGGTTGCTCCCGCACCCGATGCCGGGTTGTGTCGGGACCGCGATCAGCCCAGGCGCATCAGATGCTCGATTTGCTCGAACTGGTCGCGCAGCCGCGCGGCCAGTTCTTCAAGGCGGTTTTCATCGAGCTGTAGACGCTGTTCGACGGCAGGATCCAGCAAACCGGTGCCGGGTACGTTGGGGGCGTCGGACCGTGCCCGGTGCGCGACCACATTCGCCACGTGCGCAATCACCGAGAGGCAGCGGGGATGATCCAGGCGCGGTTGGTGATGGTATCGAACACCCTCCACCAGGGTTTCCGGTAGGTGCCAGAGCCTCAACAGCTCGCCGCCGACCTCGGCATGGTCGGTCCCCACCACGTCCTGTTCGGCTTCGGAACGCGACATGCCTGCCAGGGCCACGCGGGCGCGGATTTCCGCCTGTTGATCGGCGGGAAGGACCTGGGCCATGACCAGCTTGCCCAGGTCATGCAACAACCCCACCGTGAATGCCACCGACGGTTCGACCTCTTCCCGCAGTTCCAGGCCCTCAGCCAGGACCGTTTCGGCCGCTTGCGCAGTGGTCACCGAATGACGCCAGAGATCCTCGGCTTCCACGGCATGCTGCGGGAGCACCACTGACATCGCCCCGCCGAAGGCCAGGCTGAGCACGATGTGCAGGATCTGTTGGTGCCCCAGTAAAAACACGGCCTGATCCACCGAAGCCACCGGTTCTTCCAGGCCGAAAAACGGCGAGTTACAGGCGCGCAAGAGTTTGGCGGTGAGCACATTGTCGCATTTGAGGACCTCCACGATCTCATCGTTGCTGATGGCCGGTTGGTCCAACATGGTCACCAGCCGCAACGCCGCCTGAGAGACCGGCGGCAGATTCCGGACCTTGGCCACGATCTCTTGCGCTTTCATGTCGAGCTGCTCGCAAATCCGAGTTTTGCCCGCCCGGGCCGCCAAAACCCGGGCTTGGGCCACATGCGGGGGCCGCGCGGGGGCGTGGCGCCGGGTCCGGCAGAACGCGCCCCTGCATCTGCGACCTTTTACCCGGCCCAGAATGATCACTCCAAGCCTGGAAAGAAAGCTTCGGCGTGAAGAAAGTAAGGGCTCCTACCGGGCACGGAGTACGGGCCCGATCAGGGCTCCGAGGCGCAGGGGGCCGCGGGGTGCGGGCCCCGGGGAAATGCCGGGGACAATCGCCCGGCGGGGCCGTGTCTCGCAAGCTGCGGCCGGTGGCGCGGGCCGCAAGGTGCCAATGGGATCGGAAGTGTTCGGAAGGGTCAGTTCTCCGCAGCTTCGGGCAGGCCGTAGTCCACTTCGGGCGACGGGGGCTCACCGCCGGGGCCGAGCAGGTAATGTTCGAACCATTGCAGCATGCGCAGGTGGTAGTCGTATCGGGATGCAGCCCGCCGGTTGCCGTGGCCTTCGCCCGGGTACAGGACCAGGCGTACCGGGGCGCTGCTGCGGAGTTTGAGGTGCCGGTACATTTCCAGGGACTGGCTGACGTGTACGCGCGGGTCGTCCTTGCCGTGAAGGATGAGCAGCGGGGTGCGACACCGACCGGCGTGATAGATGGGGCTGCGTTCCAGGAGGAAGGTCCACTTTTCCCATGGCCGAAATCGCGCATGCACCAGGTACTCTTCCTCCGGGATGTCGGTGGTGCCCACCTTGGAAATCTTGTCGCTGATGCCCACGAACATCACGCCGGCGGCAAATCGGTCGGAATACCGGGTCACGCACCACGCGGTGGCGTAGCCGCCGTAGGATCCGCCGGTTACACCCACCCGATTCGAGTCCGCCACGCCGATGGTGATGAGGTGATCCACTGCGTCCACGAGGTCGTCGAATTCTCTCCCGGCGGGGTCGCCCTGGCCCAGCCGCGAGAATGCCACGCCGCGGCCGGTACTGCCCCGATAGTTGGGGTAAAACACGGCCATGCCCCTGGCGGCTGCCACTTGGCCGGGCAGGCTGTAGGAGGTCAACCATCCGTTGCGGACGTGAGCTTCCGGCCCGCCGTGGACGGAGAGGATTAAAGGTCCGGGCCTGCCGTCGTCTTCCAGCCGCCGGATGAGAATACCTTCCAGCGCCAGTCCGTCCCGGGCGGTCCAGTGAACCAGCTCCTGCCGGGCCAACCTGCGCCGGGCCAACCACGGGTTGCTGTCGGTCACGCGATCCGGCCCGGGGCGATCGGTCTGCCACAGGAACAGCTCGGCCGGGTGGGTGGGATGGCTGCCCACCAGGGCCACCACGGGGTTTGTCCCGCCAGCGGTGACTGAATCAAACACCGGCGCAAGGGATTCAAACCGTCGTTGGCGGCTCATGTTCGGTCCTTCCCATGTGACCTCGTAGAGGGCGGAACCGACCCCTTCGCTGCAAAGGACCAGAAGGCGGTCCTGATTCAACCACGCGCAATCCTCCACCTGTCCCGAATGGTCGGGCAGGAGCTGGGTGAAGCGGCCCGTGCCGGGGTCCACCAGCATGAGCCGGCCGGGGGCGGGATCGTGGGCATCTTCGGCGGCGATCATGACCAGACGGCGCCCGTCCGGACTCCATCGGAACCCGGCCAGCTTTCCGGGGTTGTTGACGGTTGCGACGACCTCGCCGCTGCCGGCGTGCACGATACGGATTTGCTGTCGGACGTAGCTGTCGTCCACGGAGGGTGTGGGCGCCAGGGAAACTGCGAGGTGCTCGTAACCGGGCCGCCACTCCACGCGGTGCACATGGCCGGTGAGCGGGAGGGGTCGGGGATCCTCCCCGGGTTCGAATAGGGCGAGCACCCACAGTCGGTTGGTGGCCCAATCTTCCTCGTAGACCTGCTGGTTGAAGCCCTTGTCCTGGAGTTTGCGGCGGTGTTTGGGTTCCGGCTCGGGTGCCACCACAGCCACGCGCCGTCCGTCCGGGGCCAGGGCATAGTCGGCGAGGTCGGTGGGCAGCTCTGCGGCCTTGCGGGCTTCGCCGCCGTCGATCGGGATCAGCCAGAGTGCCTTGTGTTTGTCGTCGCCCCGTTTGGCCAGAAAGGTGATGGCCCGGCCGTCCGGGGTCCACGCGGGTCGAGTGATCTCGACCCGGCCGGTGACAAAGGGTCGTTCCCGGCCGGTTTCGATGTCGTACACCCACAGGCCGGACCATGCGGGGCCGTCCGGGTCTTTCTCAAGGTCCCGGGGCACGGTGCGGAGGAAGGCCACATGCTGTCCGTCGGGCGAGACCACCGCCGTGGTGACCCATTGGAGCCGGGCCACATCTCGAGGGTCGAGCCCCTGGGCGGATGAAGAAACCGACTCGGCACCCCTGGCGCCGATCAGGCAGAGTGCCGCCAACAGGAGCCCAAGGTGAAGACGCGATTCCATGGGTTCATGCTCGAGTTGCTCCCGGTTGGTTTGCAAGACCGGAAACGGTTTTGGGGAGGGTGGCGTGAGCGGATGCCGGAGAGCCGGCGGCCCGGTTTGAGGTCGGGTGCGTGATGCAGGGATGAGGGCAGGAAGGAGGTTGAGATGTGAGGGCTGGCCAAGGGTGCGGGTGGCTCCGTTGTGGGATCAGCGGGCGCAAGGGCCACTGTCCGAGAGGTTGCCGTGTCAACGTAAGGGCTGCGTAAGGGCACCAGATGGGGCGTTCCTGCCACGCGGTGGGGCGGGGGCGCGGGCGCTTGTGGCCCCGGGCCCGGCCAGTTTGTTATGCGTCCGGGGCATGGTGCCGGTGGATGGGCCACCGGGGGGACGGCTTGGCCGGGCGGGTTCAGGGGCGCCGATGGAGTTGACCGTCCAACTCAAGGACCTCGCCCGGGCGTGTGGGCCATTCGGCGACCTGGTCGCGCCAGGCCACCCGACAGGTGCGGCCCAGGAGGGACTGGATACGGGCGTGTTCGAGGCGGCCGTCCCGCCACTGGATGTCGACAATGAACCCGCCGCGGGCCCGCAGACCTCGAACCTCACCGTTCGGCCATGCGGCGGGCAGGGCCGGCAGAAGACGCAGGGTGCCGCGGCGGTCGTGGCTTTGGAGGAGCATTTCGGCAATGCCGGCGCATCCTCCAAAGTTCCCGTCGATCTGGAAGGGCGGGTGGGTGTCGAAGAGGTTCGGCAGGGTGGACTTTTGCAGCAGGGCCACGAGGTTTTCCCATGCCTTGTCGCCGTCGAGGAGGCGGGCGTAGAAGTTGATGATCCATGCGCGGCTCCAACCCGTGTGACCGCCGCCATGCTGGAGTCGGTATTCCAACACCTTGCGGGCGGCTTCGAGCAATTCAGGTTCGTCCCAGGGATTGATCTGGTTGGCCGGGTGGAGTCCGTAGAGATGCGAAATGTGGCGGTGGCCGGGTTCGGCTTCTTCGTAGGGTTTGCCCCATTCGAGGAGCCGGCCGTCCGGGCCGATGCGGGGCCTGGCCAGACGCGGCAGGGCGCGTTGGACCTCCTCCACGATGGGGTCCTGTTTTTCCAGCAGGCGTGCGGCTTCGAGCAGGTTTTCAAAGTTTTCGCGGATGATCATCTGGTCCATGGCGTTGCCCATGGCGAGGTTGAGCCGCCGCCCCTGGTGGAGGTAGGTGTTTTCCGGTGAGGTGGTGGGGCCGGAGACCAACAGCCCCGTTTCCGGATCCTCCACCAGCCAGTCCAGGAGAAACGCCGCCGAGTCGCGCAGCAGGGGGTAGGCCACGTTTTCCAGGAAGGCGCGGTCGCCGGTGAACCGGTAATGTTCCATGGCATGGGCGGTGCACCATGCGGCGCCCAGGGGCCACATGCCGTAGCTTGGAGCTCCGATGAGGGCGGCCCATTGCCAGGCGTCGGTGGTGTGGGTGGCGGCGAAGCCGCGGCAGCCGAGTTTCCGGGCCAGCTCGGTGCCGCTGCGGCGCAGGCCCTGCAGCAGGCGGAAGAACGGCTCGGTCAGTTCCGGCAGACCGGTGACCTCGGCGGGCCAGTAGTTCATCTGCAGGTTGATGTTGATGTGGTAATCGGCGTTCCACGGGGCTTCCAGGTGTTCGTTCCAGAGACCCTGCAGATTGGCCGGCAGGGAGCCGGGTCGCGAAGAGCAGATGAGCAGGTACCGGCCGAACTGGAAGTAGGTCTCGATCAGGTCGGGGTCATTCGGATCATTGCGGAATGCCTCCAGTCGGGCTGGTGTGGGCAGGGCGGCCCGTTCGGGTGCGGTGTTGCCCAGGTCGAGGGTGCACCGGTCGAAAAACTCCCGATGATCTGCAACGCTGCGCTGCAGCAGCTCGACCCACGAAAGTCCGGCGGCGCGGTCCAGGCGTTCCCGGCAAAAGGCCTCCCGATCCCGCGTCAGCGGCTGCCAGGGATTGTCGAAATTGTAATCCGTGGCGGCTGTCAGGAGGAAACGAACCGCGCGGGCGTCCTGCACCCGCAGCGTGTTGGTTTCGACCAGGAGGCGGCCGTCTTCCGGGATCACCTTGAGAGCCGCCACCCAGCGGACGCCGAGGTGACGACCGTTGTGCTGGGCCTGTCCTTCCATGATGAGCAGATCGGGCCCGGCCACGCGGGTGGTGAAATCCGCAGCGCGATTGAGCCGGAACCGCAACTGGAGCCGGCCGGGCGCCTCGATCTCGATGCGGCCGGCCAGGACATCGTCCGGCGCTGATGCGAAGACTTCCCGACGGACGCGATGTCTCAGCCAGCGATATTGGGTGGTGGCCACGGCCGTTTGCAGATCGAGCTGACGGGCATAATCCGGACCACCGGCCTCGGCCGCCTCCAGACTGACCTTTTGGGCGAAGTGCCCCTGGCCACCCTCGTTGGTGACGCAGACGACCAGCACGTGGGTCCCGGGCTCCAGCGACGGCAGACGCAGCCGATACGTGCGTCCGTAGTCGGTGGTGCGGCCGATCTCAGCCCCGTTGAGGTACCAGACGCTTCGATCGTCCACGGGCGAGATCACCAACACCGGCCGACCGGCGATGCGTTGGAGTTGCTCGGAGGTCAGGTTGAATTCGGTCCGGAACCAGACCGACCGGCCCGGGGGAACCTCACGTTGTTCGGCTGTCGCCGCGGGTTTCCATCGCGGGTCCTGGAATCCGGGCCGGTGTACCGAGGGATCGGGCACGTCGTCCAGGGGCGATCGTTGCCACGCCTCCAGAGCCATGGGAAAGCCCGCACCGGACCCGTCGAGATGTTCGATCCAGAGATCGCCCAGCGGCTGGTAGGACCGCGGCGCAATCCGCGGTACCAGGATCTCGCGCGCCACCCGGCTCTGTCCTTCGGCGTTACGGCCCTCGAAGAAGAGTTTCCGGATCTCGGCCAGCTTGGGGGCCAGGTCCGGCGCGTTGGTGGGCACGGGCGGGCCGGCCCAAACGGAGTCCTCGTTCAGTTGCAAACGTTCTTTGGCCACGCCTCCGAAGACCATGGCACCCAGGCGACCGTTGCCAATGGGCAGGGCCTCCACCCATTCGGCTGCGGGTTGATTGAACCGGATGAGATGACCTTGCCCGGCTTCCGCACGGATTGCCGGCAGAACCCACACGCAGAGAACCCACGGGAACCGAAGGAGGGCTTGGATGGCGTGCACGCGCATGGGGAGAGGGTAGGGAAATTCGGCGGATCGGGCAACGGTCGGGCGACGGTACGACGGGACCCAAGTTCAGGTTCGAGCGGGTGAACCACCCTTTCCGTCCGCGGCCGGCGGTTCGCACCGCCGGGTCGGTGAATAAGCGTGTGGCCGGCGCCCGTCTAGTCAGGGACATGTGCATCCGGGCAAGGGTCGGAGAGTGGTTTGGGTCGGAACGGGGTCCGGCGAGCCGCCCGTGGGTTGACCGCCGATTCAGGGACCTCGCGTGCGCCTGGATCCTGATGGTGTTGGGGTGGGCGGCGCCATTTGAAGCTGCAGGGGCCGGCGTTCCGGAAACGACCCCGGTGATGTGGGTGGCGAACCCGGCCGAGTCGTTTCAACCGATCGAGGGATTTGGTGCGTCGGATGCATGGGCGGCCCAATTCGTCGGGCGCTGGCCGGAAGAGACCCGGCAACAGGTGGCACGGCTCCTGTTCAGTCGCGAGTTCGACCCGGCCGGACGACCTCGGGGGATTGGCCTTTCGATCTGGCGGTTCAACATCGGGGCCGGCAGCGCCGAACAGGGGGCCGACAGCGGCATTCGCGACCCATGGCGGCGGGCCGAGTGTTTCCAGAATGCGCAAGGCTATTGGGATTGGTCCAAGCAGGCCGGTCAACAGTGGTTTCTGGAGGCGGCCCGGCGCCACGGTGTGGAAACCGTGGTCGCCTTCGTCAACAGCCCGCCGGTGCACCTGACCCGCAACGGGCGTGCCTGGGGCGACGGCTCCGAACACAGCAACCTTGCCCCCGAACGATACGCCGCTTTTGCCGAGTTTCTGGCGACGGTGTGTGAGCATTTCGAGAAGGCCGGCCTGCCCTTCGACTACCTCAGCCCGATCAATGAACCCCAATGGCGCTGGTCACGTCGCAACGGCCAGGAGGGATGCCCCTGGACCAACGAGGAAATTCGTGCCTTGGTGCCGGTATTGGGCCGGGCCCTCCAGACGCGCGGATTGAAGGTTCGGCTTGTGCTGCCGGAAGCGGCCCAATTGCTTCATTTGCTGGGCCCCACGGAGGGTGAACCGCTCTGTTCGGATCAGCTGCGGGAGTTGTTCGGGGACCGGTCCGACGCGCTCCTGCGCACGCCCGCGGTGGCACCAGTGGTGGCCGCGCATGGCTACGGCACAACCACGAGCCGAACTCAGTTGCGCCGGGTCCGGCAGGATCTCGGAGAACGGCTCCGCACCGACCATCCGCGCCTGCGGTACTGGATGAGCGAGTACTGCATCCTGGACGAGAATGACGGCGGCCGGCTGCGCGGCCCGGGCCGCGACCTCGGGATTGAGCCGGCGCTGTTTGTGGCCGAGGTGATTCATCAGGATCTGGTGTTGGCCTGGGCCACGTCGTGGCAATGGTGGCTGGCCATCAGCCCGTACGATTACAAGGACGGACTGGTGTATGTGGATCGCAACCCTGCCGGAGGCCGGGTGTACGAATCCAAGCTGCTCTGGGCCGTGGGGCATTACGCACGGTTTGTGCGACCCGGGGCGGTCCGGATCCACGTGCAGGTGGACCCGGCCGGGGCGCGTCTGCCGGATGAGTCGGGCCCATGGATTTCGGGATTTCGACATCCCCGGTCCGGCACGTACACGTTTGTGGCGTTGAACCGGACGGACCGCGAAGTGCCGGTGATCCTGCGGATGGCCGACGGGTCGCGACTCAGGTTCCGATCGTATCTAACGACGCCGGAGCCCGATGTGAATCTGCAGCCGGGCCCTCTCATGGAAACCGGTCGGGCTTGGACTCTCCCGGCCCGAAGCATGGTGACGTGGGTGAGTGAGTTGTAACAGGCATGGCGAATGACCGGCCCGCTCTGGTGGCCAGACTGCCCGGACCCCGCGTCCCGGCCGACCGGGCAATTGGCAATTTTTAAAGGCGTTTTGTCAGGAACGGCATTCATGCCACGGGGCGCGCGTCGTTATAAGAGCGCTGGAAAACGAAAGAAAACCCGCTCGATTCAGAAGCTATGAAGACGCGATTCCTGCCCGCACTGATTGCATCGGCTGCGATTTCCGTGGCACCCATGAAGGCGGCGGCGGTGCTGCTGGCCTACGAAGGGTTCGATTACACCCCCGGTCAGAGCCTGGTGGGACAGTCCGGTGGCCTGGGCTTTGCCACCAACTGGCTGGGCGACGCGAACACCACCGCCAACACCTTGATTGTCGCCGGTAGCTTTACCTACACGGACGCGTTTGGGAACACATTGGTGACCTCGGGTAACCGCGTTTGGGTGACCGGTGACGGTCGGCCTGAGGGGGACAACTTTCCCGGCGGCGTCAACGGGAACGCCGCCCCGCGAAGGCTGCTTGACGTGGATCGCGGCCTTGACAGCGAACCCACGACGACGTGGGTCAGCTTGCTGGCGTTGCGGGTGGGGATGCCTTACGAGTACAACAGCCCGGACGGTAAGGTGGCCTATTACGGCCGCGGCGTCGGGGCGCTCCAGTTCTTTTATAATGCCTCAAGGAACATCAGCTCGAGTGCCGGCAACGAGATGGTCTCCATCGGGCGGGGGTCGGAGAACACCTCGGGCATCGACCCGAACCGCAATGTTGACACCTGGGCGGTGTTGAATCGTGGTTCGGCGGCCCAGCAGGTGACCTCCACGGTGCCGTTGACCAATGAACCTGTCACATTCATTGTGGCCCGCATTGATCACAACCCCGGAACGGATCCAAGGGTGGCGGGGGCGGCAGACCGGATTTACCTGTGGTTCAACCCCGCGGACCTGAGGGTGGAACCGGACATCAATTCGGCCGATCTGACGCTAACGCCCACGCAATTCGATTTGAACAACGACCGCGATTACGTGTTCAACGTGATTCGGCTCTTTGGTGGGAACTTCAACACCACCGTGGGGTACAGCTCGGTGCAGGTGGATGAAATTCGGATCGGCACCACCTACTTCGATGTGGCGCCGATTCCCGAGCCTTCGGCACTCTCCCTTTTGGCGGTCGGTGGTGTGATGGCGCTGGTCACCTTGTGGTTGCGGCGGCGTACGGCGTGAGGCGAGGACGGACTCCGAACGGCGGGGCTGTTTGGGCCCCGCCGTTTTTGTTTGTGGATGGAGCCGATCCGACGGATCGGGCTGATCCGACGGATCGGGCTGATCCGGCCGGTTTGTTCGGTCCCGGGCAGTGCCGGGCGTGGACCGGGGTTTTTGTGGGGAAGGCTTGCGGGGGTCATGAGCGGGGGTCATACTGGGTGTAAAACGGTGAGGGTATTGGCCTATGTCCCTGGAACTGGAGCTTCAGAAGTTTCCCAAGGTTGTGACGTTGAAGGACGGCACTCAGGTGACGTTGCGGCCGTTGCAGAGCAGCGACGAGCCGGCGTTACACGAGTTTTTTCTGGCGGTGCCGGAGCAGGAACGGATGTTCATCAAGTATCGGGTGACGGACCGTGCGGTGATCCGGAACTGGTGTCAGAACATTGACTATGGTCGGAATTTTCCGTTGCTGGCGTTTGCGGGGAACCGTGTGGTGGGGGACGCGACGTTGCATCAGCAGTTGGGGGGGTGGAAACGGCATGTGGGGCGGGTGAGTGTACTGGTGCATCCGCGGTTTCGGGGGCGCGGTCTGGCCCGGGCCCTGGTGTCGGAGATTGTCGAGGTGGCGCGGAACCTGGGCCTGGAGAAGGTGGAGGCGGAGTTCATCGGGGAGCAGGAAGCCGCGATGAAACTGTTTGCGATGCTGGGGTTCACGCATCTGGTGCGGATTCCCGATCATGTGAAGGACATGCAGGGGATCAAGCATGACTACATTTTGATGGAGCTGGTGTTGCGGACGGACGAGGAATACGCGGGTGCGGGCTGAGGGGAGGGAGGAGGTGCGGTGTGGCGCCACCGGTTTGTCCGTGTTGCGGGTGTCGGTTGGATCCGGAGGCGCCGGTGTGTCCGGAGTGCGGGGCGGATGAGCGGACGGGTTGGGCCGGGGCGTGGTCGGGCGAGGAGCCGGAGGAGGAGGAGTTTGATTACGAGGCGTATGTGCGACGGGAGTTTGGGGGCCGGGAGGGACCGCGGCTGAAGCCGGAGGGGCTGACGTGGTTTTGGTGGGTGGTGGGGATGCTGGTGTTGGGGGTGTTGGTGACGGGGTGGTTGCGGGTGTGGTGAACGGCCGGGCGGGTCGGGCATGAAGGGAGTTCGCCGTTGCCAGCCGGGGTGTGCGGACCTAGTTTGGTGGCGTCCATGAGGCATTATCTGGACTTTGAGAAGCCGGTTGTGGAGCTGCAGGCCAAGCTGGAGGAGCTGCGGAAACACGCGGCTGCGCACGGGATGGACGCGGCGTTTGAAGAGGAGATCCAGCGGCTGGAGCAGAAGCTGGCGGAGACGAGGCGACAGATTTTCACGCAACTGACGCCGTGGCAGCGGGTGCAGCTGGCCCGGCATCCGAAGCGGCCGTACATGCTGGATTATGTGCGGCTCGTGTTCACGGATTTTGAGGAGCTGCACGGGGACCGGTTGTACGCGGACGACCGTGCGGTGGTGGGCGGGTTTGCGCGGTTGAACGGGCAGCCGCTGATGTTGATCGGGACGCAGAAGGGTCGGGACACGAAGGAGAACATCCTGCGAAATTTCGGGTCGGCCCATCCGGAGGGGTATCGCAAGGCACTGCGGCTGATGCGGATGGCGGACAAGTTCGGTTTGCCGATTGTGACGTTGATTGACACGGCGGGGGCGTATCCGGGCATTGGCGCGGAGGAGCGGCACATTGCGGAGGCGATCGCGGTGAATTTGCGGGAGATGATGTTGATGGAGGTGCCGATTGTGGCGGTGATCATTGGCGAGGGCGGCTCGGGCGGTGCGTTGGGGATCGGGGTGGCGGACCGGGTGTTGATCATGGAAAACGCGTATTACTCGGTGATCAGTCCGGAGGGTTGCGCGGCGATTTTGTGGAAGGATCGGTCGGCGGCGCCGCAGGCGGCGGCGGCGTTGAAGATTGTGGCGTCGGATTTGCTGGCGCTGGGTTTGGTGGACGAGGTGATCCCGGAACCGCTGGGGGGTGCGCACAACGATCCTGCGGCCGCCGCGGCGGCGCTGAAGGAAGCGGTGTTGCGGCATTTGGCGGAGTTGCAGGGGTGGTCGGGCGAGGAGCGGCGTCGGCGCCGGTATGAAAAGTTTCGGGCGTACGGCCGGTTTGAGAGGCAGCCGATGCGGCTGACGGCGCCGGTGGTTGAGTCGGGACAGGGTTGCAACGGTCAGGGTTCGGGCGCGGCGGCCGGGGCGGCGCCGACGTCGGGTTGATCCGAGGCGTGACCGCCGGATGGGGTTTGTGCGTGCGCGTCTGACAGGGCACCGCCCTGTGGATGAGGTTTTCTTGGCGTCCTGGCGGGCCGGCCTGGCGAGGGGCGGGTTGCTGTTGTGATGGGCGGAGGTGGCGGGCGGACGTTTCTGGAGGTCTCGTCGGCGGGAAGCACTGGTTTCGACGGGGTTTGGCGTTGGTGGGTTGGTTTCCGGGACGTCCGGGCCCGTGCATGAGTTTGCGGGGAGGGCCCCGCCCCGGTACGGGTTGTGCGGGTGTGGACATGGTTCGGGTTTTTGGTTTGCGGCGATGGTGCCGGGCATGTTGAGTGGGGGAGATGTTCTATCCGTTGCTGTTGGAACCGCGGTTCAAGGAGCGTGTGTGGGGCGGGCGGCGCCTGGCGGCCTTGTATGGCAAGGCGTTGCCGCCCGGACTGCCGATTGGGGAATCGTGGGAGGTGACGGACCGGCCCGGGGACGTGAGCGTGATACGGAATGGCCGGTGGGCGGGCCGGGATTTGCGGTGGCTGATGGAGGAGCATCGGGAGGGGTTGCTGGGTGGTGCGCGGGATGAGGGCGGCCGGTTTCCGTTGCTGGTGAAGATCCTGGACGCGCGGGAGCTGTTGTCGGTGCAGGTGCATCCCCCGGCGGAGGTGGCGGTGCGGTTGGGGGGCGAACCGAAGACGGAGCTGTGGTATTTCACGGAGACGGAGCCCGGGGCGGTGATTTATGCGGGGCTGCGGCGTGGGGTGACACGGGAGGAGTTTGAGCGGCGGTTGCGGGAGGGTCGGGTGGAGGAATGCATTCACCGGTTTGCGGTTCGGGCCGGGGACGCGGTGTTTTTGCCGAGCGGACGCGTCCATGCGCTGGGTGCGGGGGTGGTGTTGTTTGAGATTCAGCAGAACTCGGACACGACGTATCGGGTGTTTGACTGGAACCGGGTGGGGTTGGACGGGCGGCCGCGGGAGTTGCATGTGGCGGAGGCGCTTGAATCGATCCGGTTTGACGATGTGGAGCCGGGTCCGTTGCCGGAGGTTTGGGAGGGATCGGGTGAGGGGAGTCGTCGTCGGTTGGTGGATCATGAGTTGTTTCGTGTGGATGCGTGGCGGTGGGAGGGGCCAACGGTTGTGAAGTGGCCGGGGGGCCGGTGTCGTGTGCTGGGGGTGGTGAGGGGTCGGGTGAGGGTCCGGGGCGGGGGCGAGGTTGTGGAGCTGTTGCCGGGGACGTTTTGCGTGGTGCCGGCCGGGGTGGCGGCGTTGGAGTTGGAGGTGGGAGGGTCGGCGGAGCTATTGGAAGCCGAGCCGGGGCCGCTGGAGTCGGCGGGCTCGGTGATGTCGAGGGAGGGACGATGAAACGTTTTTTGCAACAGTGGTTGATCGGGACGCTGGCGGTGTTGGTGGCGGTTTACGTTGTGCCCGGGGTGCAATATCAGAAGCCGCTGGACCTGGTGGTGGCGTCGTTGTTGCTGGGGGTGTTGAACGCGGTGTTGCGGCCGTTGCTGGTGGTGTTGTCGTTGCCGCTGGTGGTGGTGACGTTGGGGTTGTTTGTGCTGGTGATCAACGGGTTGTTGTTGTGGCTGGTGGGCTGGTTGATGGCGCCGCATTTTGTGGTGGAGGATTTTTGGGCGGCGTTCTGGGGCGCGCTGGTGATCAGCGTGATGAACGGGTTGTTGACGCGGCTGACGGGGTCGGGTTCGGAGGGGTCGTCGGGGTCGGGCGGTTCGCGTGGGTCCCGGCGGGGCGGGTCGGGTTCGGTGATTGACATTTGAACCGGGTCGGCGCGTGCAGGATCGGGTGCGGGTACGCCGGCTGGTGTGAGGTCGCGGGGGTGTGCGTTGGATGTGGACGGTATGAGTGGATGGCGTTGGAACCGGTGCAAACCGATTGAGGCGCTGGGTGGGGAGGGAATCCCCGGGCATTTACGTTTGCGGCGGGCGTTGGGTGCGCGGGAGCTGGTGTTCCTGGGTGTGGGTGCGATTGTGGGTGCGGGGATTTTTTCGACGGCGGGGACGGCGGCGGCGGGTGGGGAGCATCATTTGGGGGCGGGGCCGGGTCTGGTGTTGTCGTTTTTACTGGTGGCGGGTGCGTGTGCGTTGGCGGGGTTGTGTTATGCGGAGCTGGCGGCATTGGTGCCGGTGTCGGGCTCGGCCTACACGTACGCGTACGCGACGTTGGGGGAGTTGGTGGCGTGGATCATCGGGTGGGACCTGATTCTGGAATACGCGATTGGGAACGTGGCGGTGGCGATCAGCTGGTCGGATTATTTTCAGACGTTGGTGGCGGGTTTGGGGTGGGAATGGCCGGTTTGGCTGGGGACGGATTATCGGTCGGCGTGGGCGGCGGCGCGGGAGATGTCGGCCTGGTTGGCGCAGGGGGGTGAGGTGGGGGCGCTGGCGCCGGCGGTGGTGGAGAAGGCGCGGGCGTGGTTGGAGGCACCACGGCTGTGGGGTGTGCCGTTGGTGTTGAACGTGCCGGCGGCGGCGATTGTGGGGTTGATTACGTGGGTGCTGGTGCGCGGGATTCGGGAGAGCGCGGCCTTCAACACGGCGATGGTGCTGGTGAAGCTGGCGGTGATCGGGTTGTTTGTCGGGGTGGGGGCGTTTTACGTGGACCCCGGCAATTGGCGTCCGTTTTTGCCGAATGGTTGGGCGGGGGTGGGGCATGCGGCCGCGATTGTGTTTTTTGCGTACATCGGGTTTGACGCGGTTTCGACGGCGGCGGAGGAGACGCGGGATCCGCAGAGGAACCTGCCGCGGGGGATTCTGGGGAGTTTGCTGGTGTGTGCGGTGTTGTATGCGGTGGTGGCGTTGGTGCTGACGGGGATGGTGCGGTGGGACCGGTTGCGGAACGTGGCGGATCCGCTGGCGATGGCGTTTGTGGAGCGGGGGTTGGACTGGTTGAGCGGCTGGATTGCGCTGGGGGCGGTGGTGGCGACGGCGTCGGTGTTGCTGGTGTTTCAGCTGGGGCAACCGCGGATTTTGTTTGCGATGGCGCGGGACGGGTTGTTGCCGGCCTGGGCGGCCCGGGTACATCCGCGATTTCGGACGCCGCATGTGACGACGGTGTGGACGGGTGTGGTGGTGGGGTCGGTGGCGGCGGTGACGCATATTGAGGAGATGGTGGAATTGTGCAACATCGGCACGTTGTTTGCCTTTGTGGTGGTGGCAGCCGGGGTGTTGGTGTTGCGGTGGCGGGAGCCGGATCGGCCCCGACCGTTTCGGGTGCCGTGGGTGCCGTGGGTGCCGCTGGGTGCGATGGCCACGTGCGGGTGGTTGATGTGGCAACTGCCGGCGCGGACCTGGTGGCGGTTTGGGTTATGGCTGGTGGCGGGGCTGATGTTTTACGGGGCGCGGGTATGGTGGTTGGGACGGCGGCCGGTGGACGGGTCGCAGGCGGGCTGCGGGGGTGTGGATGGGGACCGGGTGAATTGACGGGCTGTTGGCGCGGCGGCGGTTCGGGTAGGTTGTGGGGGTATGTTTCGGCCATGTATTGATCTGCATGAGGGTCGGGTGAAGCAGATTGTGGGCGGCTCGTTGGATGAGGCTGCGCCGGAACGGTTGCGGACGAATTTTGTTTCCGATCGGCCGGCGTCGTGGTACGCGGCGTTATACCGGCGGGACGGGTTGACGGGTGGACACGTGATCATGCTGGGGCCAGGGAACGAGGCCGAGGCGCGGTCGGCACTGGCGGCGTACCCGGGTGGGTTGCAGGTGGGGGGCGGGATCACGGCGGCGAATGCGGCGGGATGGTTGGATGCGGGCGCGTCGCATGTGATTGTGACGAGCTGGTTGTTTCGGGAGGGGCGACTGGACGAGGATCGGCTGGGGGCGCTGGTGCGTGCGGTGGGTCGGGACCGGTTGGTGATTGATTTGAGCTGCCGGCGTCGGGGGGAGGATTACGTGGTGGTGGCGGATCGGTGGCGGACGTGGACGGAGCTGCGGTTGTCAGCCGAGACCCTGGAACGGCTGGCCGGCAGTTGCGCGGAGTTTTTGGTGCATGCGGTGGATGTGGAAGGTTTGTGCCGCGGGGTGGATCTGGAGTTGGTGGAGCGACTGGCCGCGTGGTCGCCCGTGCCGGTGACGTACGCGGGCGGGGCGCGGTCGTTGGAGGACCTGGAACGGGTGACGGAGGTGGGCAGGGGGCGGGTGGACCTGACGATTGGTTCGGCGTTGGACATTTTCGGGGGGACGGGCGTGCGGTATGCGGATTGTGTGGCGTTCAACCGGCGGTGGTTGGAGCGGACGGGGCCGGGCATCCGGTCGGCGGCTCCGGGCGATGACGCGGGGGACCCGGGACGCGGTTGAGTGGAGGACGGGGTTTCGACCTTGCCGGGTGAGGTTGGGTTGTTCATGTTGCGGGACATGGCGGATCGGCGGATGCGGGATGTGTTGAACCAGCCGGACGCGGCGTGGGAACAGACGCTGCGGCCGGCGGGGTTTGAGGAGTTTGTGGGACAGGCGCGGGTGAAGGAACGGCTGGAGATCACGGTGGCGGCGGCGCGGCAGCGGGGCGAGCCGATGGACCACATTTTGTTGAGCGGTCCGCCGGGGTTGGGGAAGACGACGCTGGCGCACATTCTGGCGCGGGCGATGAACGCCAACATCCGGTGCACGAGCGGGCCGGCGATTGAGAAGGCGGCGGATCTGGCGGGGTTGCTGACCAATCTGGAGCCGGGGGACGTACTGTTCATTGACGAGATTCACCGGCTGCAGAAGACGATCGAGGAGTACCTGTACCCGGCGATGGAGGATTTCAAGCTGGACATTGTGATTGATCAGGGCCCGAACGCGCGGAGCATCCGGATTGATCTGCCGCGGTTCACGTTGATCGGGGCGACGACGCGAAGCGGGTTGCTGACGTCACCGTTGCTGACGCGGTTTCCGATTCGGGAACGGCTCGACTACTACACGGCGGAGGATTTGCAGCAGGTGGTGTTGCGGGCGGCCCGGATCCTGGGGGTGCGGATGGATTCAGAGGCTGCGTTTGAGATCGCTCGTCGGAGCCGGGGGACACCCCGGATTGCGAACAATCTGTTGCGGCGGGTGCGGGACTATGCGCAGGTGCGCGGCGACGGCCGGATTACGCGCGAGCTGGCGGATCGAGCCCTGGCAATGCTGGAGATTGACGAGGATGGGCTGGACGAGATGGACAAGCGGATTTTGGAGGCGGTGGTGGTGAAGTTTGGGGGCGGCCCCGTGGGGATTCACTCGCTGGCGGTGGCGGTGGGCGAGGAACCGGACACGATTGAGGAGGTGTACGAGCCCTACCTGATCATGGAAGGGTACCTGAAGCGAACCCCGCAGGGGCGAGTGGCCACGGACCGGGCCGCCAAAAAGCTGGGGATCCAACCGGCGCGCGGGACTCAACCGACCCTGTTCTGAGCGCGGCGTGCCCATGCGCCGACGCCGAGCAGGGCGATGCCCAGTAAGGCGAGTGTGCTGCCGCCGTCAGGGACACGGGTGACCGGGACCGGGTTCCAGAGCCGGTAACCGGAGAGGCCCTTGCCGGTCGGTGAGACGAGTTCCAACGTGGTCAGGTCTCCCCCCAAGTACCAGGCCTGGGAGTGGTCGGAGCTTCTTTTTCCGCCCCAATGGATGGTGAGGTAGGTGTACCCGGCGACGGGGATTACGACCGTGGTGATTCCGGATGGGGCCGTGTAATCCACGGCTGGTCCGTTCTGGACCGCGGGCAGGTCGGGATCGTTGACAGCGTTGTACTCGTCGACGAGGGCTTGGAGCCAGGACCTGATGGTGCCCACTCCCTGGTTTCCGGGCTCGCCGGGCACGGTTGTGGTGGGGGCGATGTAAGGTGCTGTATCGAGCCGGATGGGCACGGCTTGGGTGGTTGCGGACGCTGCCAAAAGGGCGGCCGCAACGGCGGCGAGGCACAGGTTCATGGTCTTCATGGTTGGTTGATGTCTACCGGGCCGAATCCAACCCGTCTCTGATCATCGGCGGCTTCGGCTGAATGCTTTAGTCTCAAGTTGTGGTTTGTGAAGTAGCATCAATTGTGCCAACTTGCAAGTGGCGGCGAGAACTCGAGCGGGGCAACATGCTTAACCGCAACGTGTTGGCTTGGTCATGGGCGCCTTGAGTTTTTGCCGTGTGATTTATCGGCGCCTCCAAAGTGTAAAGTGTGCCAGAAAATTGGCCTGTTTTGGGGGTGTTTTGTCTGCCATTCTTTACACTTTTCACTTTTGGGGCGGGCAGCAGCGGGTTGGTTTGTGCCGGCGAACCTTGTGGGTGGCGGGTCTGGGGCTTGCGTGGGGTGTTCTTGCGCTACGGCGGACGCCGGGTGTCAGGAGTGCTCGTTTCAGGCAGTGGAGCGTGGATCAGGCCGCGGCGCGCGGGATCGTTGGGAATGGTGGGGCCGGTTGGGTCGGTTCGGTGGTTGGTGCAGGGGTAGGGTTGGGCGGAGACAAAGTGGTTGTAGGGGCTGGCCGGTGACCCAGGTCAGCGGGCGGGTTGGCGCGGTGTGTGGGGGCGGAGGGTTTAGTCGGTGCGGGTGATTTGGCGGACCAGGCGTTTTTGGTGGTCGTAGAGGTTGAGGGTGAGCGGGAGGTGCCCGGGTCTGGCGTGGGTGGCGCAGCCGAAGCAGGGGTCGTAGGCGCGGAAGGCCATTTCGATTTTGTTGAGAAGGGCGTCGGAGACCGCGCCGTTGCGGATGAGGGCCTTGGCGGCGCGATCGACGCTCATGGCGATGCGGGCGGCGTTGTTTTGGGTGGCGACGATGAGGTTGGCGCGGGTGATGAGGCCACGTTCATCGGTTTCGTAGTGGTGGATGAGTGTGCCGCGCGGGGCCTCGACGACGCCGATGCCGACGGTGGGTTTTTCGGTGGGCAGGCGCCGGATCTGGTCGCTGGTGATTTCGGGGTCACGGGTGAGTTCGACCATGCGTTCGGCGGCCTGGATGATTTCGATGACGCGGGCCCAGTGGTTGGCGAGGGTGTGGTGGACAGGTTTGCCGCTGAGGGTGGAGAAGAAGAGCCGGGCGGCTTCGCGGGCGCGCGGGGTGGCCATGGAATCGGCGGCGTTGAGTCGGGCCAGCGGTGCAACGGCGTAGATGCTGGTCCGGGGGCCTTCTTCGAAGCCGTGCCAGCCGAGGGGCTTGAGGTAGCAGAACTTGACGTAGCTCCAAGGTTCGACGTGTTCGGCGATGAAGTCGCGGTATTGGCGGACATCGAAGCGTGCGTATTCGTGGCCGTCCGGGTTTACGACGCGGAGTTGGCCGTCGTAAAAGTCCACGCGGTTTTGCGGGTCCACGAGGCCCATGTAGTAGGTGCGGTGGGTGTAGTCCGGGGAGGTGATGAGCCGGAGGTAGTCCGGATTTTGGAGGACGATTCTTTGGAAGACGTCGTGGGTGAAGAGGGCGAAGTCGAGGGCTTCGGTGGCCAGTTGTTGGAATTCGGGGAGTTTCTCGGGGTCGAGGCGTTTGGCGACCCCGCCGGGCAGGCCGAGGACGGGGTGGATGACCTTGCCGCCGAGCCAGGAGATGAGGTCGCGGAGCCGGCGTCGGATGGAGATGACGCGGCGGGCGACTTCGGGGCCGACCTTTTGGGCGACGCCGACGACGTTGCGGAGGGCGGCCGGGGCGTCGGGGCCGACGATGAAGTCGGGGCCGCCCAGCAGGTAGACGTGGAGAGCGTGGTCTTCGAGCATGAAGGCGTGGTAGACGAGTTCACGGATTTTGCGGGCGGCGGGTGGGGGTTCGACGTGGTAGAGGTCGTCGAGGGCCTTGGTGGCTGCCATGTGGTGGGCGGTGGGGCAGACGCCGCAGATGCGGCTGGTAATTTGGGGCATTTCCTCGGCGGGTCGGCCCTGGCAGAAGACCTCGAAGCCGCGCAGTTCGGGGATTTGGAGGTAGGCCTGTTCGACGTTGCCGTCGGGGTCGAGGAAGATGTCGATTTTGCCGTGGCCTTCGAGGCGGGTGATGGGGTCGATGGTGACCTTGCGCCGGTGCTCCGCGTAGGCGGTGTTGGCGCGCCGGGCTGCCTGGTTCCAGAGGGTTTGGGCTTCCGGTTGCATGGCGTTCAGGATCCGTTTCCGTTGACTGGGAGGTCGACTTTGCGCCGCAGGAGGCTGTGGGGCAGGCTGTAGCGGTAGAAAGTGCCGACGGGGTCGGGGATGGTGTCGAGGGCGGCGTCGATTTCCTCCTCGGTTTTGGCGGCGAGGTTGGCGCAGAGGCTGGAGAGGATTTTGGCGCCGGGGTCGCGGACGCGGGAGGTGGGGCCGAAACAGCCGGTGCAGGGCATGTTGCCGCGGGGGCAGAGGGCTTCGCAACCGGCGCGGGTTGCGGGGCCGAGGCAGAGCAGGCCCTGGGCGAGGAGGCACTGGTTGGGGTCGGCCTGGAGGGTGTGGGGCCGATGGAATTGGTGGAAGCTGAGCTGGAGAGGCTTGGAGGCTTTGCGGGGGCACTGGTCGCAGAGGGCGACGTCGGGTGCGAGGACGGATCCGCGGGGTGGCGGGTTGTTGGACAGGAGTGCGGCGATGGCGTTTTTGGTGATGGCGGGGGTGGGCGGACAACCGGGGATGTAGTAGTCCACCGGCACGACCTGGTCGAGGGCGCGGACCATGTGGTGGAGGGAGGGCAGGGTGAGGTTGTGTCCGTTGTGGTTGAGGTGGGGTTGGGGTCGGACCTTTTCGGGGTTCACCGTGGAGGGGCCGTCTTCGTAGTAGTAGCGGAGGATGGCTTCGCGGCTGAACTGGTTGGCGAGGCCGGGAATGCCGCCGAGGTGGGCACAGGCGCCGTAAGCGATGAGGAACCGGCTTTTTTGGCGGAGCAGGTGGACCATTTCCTCCTGTTCGGTGGTGCGGACGGCGCCGTTGACGAGGGTGGCGAAGATGGACTGGTCGGGCATGGCCTCCACGTCGGCGCGTTTGAAGTCCATGGCGCAGGGCCAGAACACGAGGTCCACGGTCTGGACGAGGTCGAGGATGTCCTCGGCCAGGTCCACGACGGCTTCCTCGCAACCGCCGCAGGAGGCGCACCAGTAGATGGCGAGTTTGGGTTTAGGCATGGACCTTTTCCTCCCTGGGGTGTGTGGTTGGGGTTGTGGTTGGGGTTGGGGGAGCGGGTGTGTGGGTCAGCTCCCGGTTCCATGTTTGAAAGCGTTCGGGGAGTTGGAGGGGGCCGAGGTTGCGGATTTGGCGGACCATGTCGTTGACAACCTGGCGGAGTTTGTCGCCCTCGGAGGCGGCGATCCATTCGAGTCGGACGCGTTCGGGTTCGATGCCGAGGGCGAGGAGGATACGGCGGAGCATGCGCATGCGGCGCAGGGTTTTGTAATTGCCCTCGGCGTAATGGCAGTCGCCGGGGTGGCATCCGCCGATCAGGACGCCGTCGGCGCCCCGGGCGAGGGCGTCGAGGATGAACTGGGGATCCACCCGGCCGGAGCACATGAGCCGGATGACGCGGACGTTGGGTGCGTACTGGAGACGCGAGACGCCGGCCAGGTCGGCGGCGGTGTAGGTGCACCAGTTGCAAAAGAAGGCGACGATTCGGGGTTCCCAGGGGGTGTCAGGCATGGCTCAGGACTCCTTCGATTTCGGCGAAGACCTGTTCATCTTCGAAGAGGTTTTGGTGGATGGAACCGGACGGGCAGGCGGCGACGCAGGTGCCGCAGCCCTTGCAGAGGGCTTCCTGAATGACGGCCCGGCCGCGCGTTTCGTCGAACTGGATGGCCGAGTAGGGGCAGAGGGGCAGACAGGATTTGCAGCCGGAGCAGTGGTCGGGATCGACCCATGCGGTGTTGGGTTCCTGTTCGATGTGGCCGCGGTCCATGAGGGCGAGGGCTTCGGCGGCGGCGGCTCCGGCCTGGGCGACGGTGTCGGGGATGTCCTTGGGTCCCTGGCAACAGCCGGCCAGGAAGATGCCGTCGGTGAAGGTGCTGACGGGGGCGAGTTTGGGGTGGCGTTCGAGGAACCAACCTTCGGCGCTGCAGCTGAGGTTGAGGAGGCGGCGGAGTTCCTGGGCGTCGGGTTGGGGTTCCTTGCCGACGGCCAGGACGACCATGTCGAGGGGGATGCGGCGGACGAAGCCGGCGAGGGTATCTTCGACGCGGACGACAAGTTTGCCTTCCTCCTCGGGGGTCATGGCCCAGTCGGTGACCTCGGCGACGCGGCCGCGGACGAACTGGATGCCTTCGCGGAGGCAGCGGTCGTAGAATTCCTCGTAGCCTTTGCCGGGGGCGCGGATGTCCATGTAGAAAATGGTGACATCGGCGTGGAGGTGTTCCCGGATGAGGAGGGCCAGTTTCATGGAGTGCATGCAGCAGGTGCGGGAACACCAGGGGTTGGTGCGGTGGTCGCGGGAACCGACGCAGAGGATGAAACCGACGGAGCGCGGGGTGCGGCCGTCGCGGAGTCGGATTTCGCCGGCGGTGGGGCCGCTACTGTTCACGAGGCGCTCGACTTCGAGGGTGGTGAAGACGTTGGGGTAACGGCCGTAGCCATATTGAGGGATGCGGGCCGGATCGAAGAGTTGGAATCCCGTGGCGACGATGATGGTACCGACCTTGACCTCGTGGATTTCAGGCTGTTGATCGAAGACGATGGCGTTGCGGTCGCAGGCTTCGAGGCAGGTCTTTTTGCATTTGCCGGTTTTGAGGTTGAGGCAGCGGTCGGGGTCGATGACCACGACCTGGGGCGTGGCCTGGGGGAAGGGCAGGTAGATGGGTTTGCGGCGACTGAGGCCGGCGTTGAATTCGTCGGGGAACTTCCCCTCCTTGAAGACGCAGGCTTCGACGCAGGCCTTGCAACCGACGCAGAGCGTTTCGTTGACGTAGCGGGGTTTGCGCCGGACGGTGACGGTGAAGTTGCCGACGAACCCCTCGACTTTGACAACCTCGCTGTAGGTCCAGAGGGTGATGTTGGGGTGGGCGCGGACGGCGGACATTTTCGGGGTGAGGATGCAGGCGGCGCAGTCGAGGGTGGGGAAGGTTTTGTCCAGCTGGGCCATGTGTCCGCCAATGCTGGGCTGGCGTTCGACCAGGATGACGCGTTTGCCGGCATCGGCGAGGGTGAGGGCGGCATGGATGCCGGCGATGCCGCCTCCGATGACGAGGGCTTCGGCGCGGATGGGGACCCGGATGGGTTCCAGGGGCCGATGATATTGGACCCGTTGGATGGCTGCGCGGGCCAGGGCGCGGGCCTTGGCGGTGGCGGCCTGGCGATCCTCCTTGTGCACCCAGGAGACGTGTTCCCGGATGTTGACCATCTGGAAGAGGAACGGGTTCAGACCGGCCTTGGCGACGGCCTTGCGGAAGGTGGCTTCGTGGAGGAGCGGAGAGCAGGAGGCGACGACCACGCGGTTGAGCCGGTGTTCGCGGATGTCCTGTTGGATGAGTTCCTGGCCGGGGTCGGAGCACATGTATTTGTAGTCGCGCGCGATGACGACCCCGGGGAGGCGGGAGGCGAATCGTGCCACTTCGGCGCAGTCCACGGTGTCGGCAATGTTGCTGCCGCAGTGGCAAACGTAGAAGCCGATGCGAGGTTGGGAATCGCGGGTGTCGGTTGCGTTCATACGGCGGTCAGGAAACGGTTGCGGGTGCGGGTTGGAAGCTGAAGGGGACGAAATTGCGGTGCAGGCCGAGCTGCCGGGGTGGCAGGCCGAAGGCCAGGCCCATCAGTTGGGTGAAATACACGGTGGGGATCCGGACCGGGCCCCAGAGGCGTTCGATTTCGTCGTGGTAGGCATCGAGGTTGAAGTGGCAGAGGGGACAAACGGTGGCGATGACATGGGCGCCCCGGCGGAGGGCTTCCTTGAGGAGGATGTAGGAGAGGCGGAGCCCGGCTTCGGGGACGGTGCCGGTGAGGCTGCCCCCGCAGCATTTGGTTTTCAGCGGCCATGCAACGACCTCGGCGCCGAGGGCGGTCAGGAGCCGGTCCATGGTGGTGGGCTGATGTGCGTCATCGAAGGTGGCGTAGGGTCGGACGATCTGGCACCCGTAATACGGGGCGACCTTCAGGCCGCGCAGGGGTTGAACCACCTTTTCGCGGATGACATCGAGGCCAATGTCGTGGACCAGGATGTCGAGGGGATGACGGACGCGGACGGATCCCTGGTATTTGAGGCCGGCCCGGTGCAGTGCGGTTTGCACGGTGTGACGGACATCGGGGAACTCGGCCATGTGATGTTGGAGTTTGTTGAGGACCAGGTAGCAGGCGCTGCAGGGTGCCAGGAGGTCGGCCGGACCGTTCTGTTCGGCCAGGGCAAGGTTTCGTGAGGCGAGCACAGCGGCGCGGTTTTCGTCCACGGACATGTAGGCGGTGGCGCCGCAACAGTTCCAGTCCTCGAGTTCCCGGAGTTCCACCCCAAGGTGACGGAACACCGGCAGGAGAGATTCCTCGTAGGCGCGGCCCAGACCTTTCAGGGAACAACCGGGAAAGTACTGGTATTTCATGGGAGCGGTGGGGTTGTGGAGGTTGGGGTTGCGGTTCCGTTGACCGTGGCCAGCATTTGCTCAAGTTGTTGCCGGCCGGCGATGCGTTCGCGGCGGAGGCTGAAACGGCCGGTGCGGAGCAGGCCGAGGCCCAATCGCCAGGATCGGAAGAGGGCGGTCCAGTTGGATTTGAGAAAGAGGCGCAGGACCAGCAGGGTTTCAGTGATCCGCCCGTACCGGCGGGCCATGGCGGAGAATTCATGGGCGAGCACGGGAATGGGGAACCGGCGCGGGTAGACACCCTCCTGGATGGCCCGTTGTTTGAGGGCGTACATGATGTCGGTGATCCGGATGTTGCGGGGACATTCCACGGTGCAGGCGTAGCAGGAGGCGCACAGCCAGATGGTGCGGCTCCGGAGCACCTCGTGTTTGAAGTCGGCCCGGACCAGCGCCATGATCTGGCGCGGGGTGTAATCCATGTAGATGCTGAGGGGGCAGGTGCCCGAGCAGGTGCCGCATTGGATGCAGCTCTTGAGCTGGTCGCAACCGGTCAGGCTCATGATCTCGTCGGCAAAGCCCCGGACCCGGTCGGCCTCGTATTTGATGGTGCGCTGGATTTGCATGGGCTGCATGCTGCCTGCAGTATTCACGAGGCTTGTGTAATATCGTGGTGAAGTGCGTGTACCTAATGCACACGGTTGGGCGGGTGTGGGCGTTTCCGCTTTCCCTGTTTTGCGAAAGGCTGGCCTTTTTTTGCGGAATTGAGGGGCGGTGCGTGGCTTCGGGCTTGGTGGGTGAGGGGCCGGGTGGCAGAGTGACGGGGCCATGCGATTGCGAGGATTTGCGATGAAGTTGAAACCGGGCTGTGCGGAGGAGTACCGGCGTCGGCATGATGCGCTCTGGCCGGAGCTGGCGGCGCTGTTGCGGGAGTCCGGGATTTCGGACTATGCGATTTTCCTGGATGCCGGGACGAACACGCTGTTTGCGGTGCAGAAGTTGGGATCGGGGTTTGATGCGGAGGCGTTGCGGCGGCATCCGGTGATGCGGCGTTGGTGGGCGTACATGGCGGATTTGATGGAGGTGCAGCCCGATGGTGCCCCGGTGGAGGTGGAACTGGATCTGATGTTTTACCTCCCGTGACGGGCCCGGTTGGGGCCGGTTGGGGCCGGATTTTCCGGGCAGGGGGGTGTGCGGGCCGGGGTGGTGGGGCCGGGGCTGGTACTTTTCGTTCAAGCAGACCCGCCTGTCAGCCGATAAACGGAAGGACCGGTCCGGGGTTTGGGGCCGGACCGGGTTGGTTTTGCCCTCCGTGCAGGGGGGCACGTCGTCCGTACGGCCGTGGTGTTGGTGGGCCGTAGGGACGCGGTGACGGTGCGGGGCTGGGTGGTGGGGGTTGGAAGAACCGGAGAGGAGCCGTCGCATGAGAGAGACAGCGCCGCAGGTGGGGGTTGCTGGTGAGGTGCGATCGACGGGTGGGCTTTTGCCGGGTGAGGGAAGCCCTGGTGAGCGGGTTCAGTGTGGTGAGGAACCTGCGGAGGCGATGCGTGTGGCGTGGGCGTTGGTGCGCGGGGCCCGCTTGGAGGTGGTGGGTGGGGAATTTTGCCGTTGGTGGGGTGGAGCGGCGGAGTCATGGTGCGGCCGGAGTTTGGCGGAGGTTTTCGGGTCCGAGTCGGTGCTGGTCGGTGTGCGTGGGCGTCTGTTTGGCGGGGCGGGTGAGGCCGGGCCGGAGGGGCGATGTGAACGGGTGCGGCTGAGGGTGGTCGGGGGTGGGGAGTGGGAGGTGATGGTGGGGGCGGCGCGTTTGCCGGGGTTGGAGGGGATGGAGCTTTGGTGGTGGTGGCAGGTGGGGGATGTGGTTCGGGTGGAGGAGGAGCTGGTGCGGCGGG